>NZ_JBAKHU010000016.1:0-114382 GCF_036906895.1 Micromonospora sp. CPCC 206060 | reverse complement strand
GGGTTCATCGTCATCGACGAGGCAACCAACCGCACCGTCGGCGCAGGAATGATCGTCGAAGCCTCCTGAACAGGTAAGGAAGGGCCCCTTCTTATCGCATTCGGTATAGGAAGGGGCCCTTCTTAACAGCCCTAGCCGAGGATCTGCGTCCGGTAGAACGTCCACGCGTCGCCGACCATGTCGTGCAGGGTGGGCTTGGCCGGTACCCAGCCCAGCTCGTCCCGGGCCAGCTGCGAGGAGGCGACCAGCTCGGCCGGGTCCCCCTCGCGCCGGGGGGCGACCTCGACCGGCACCGGCTGGCCGGTGACCTCGCGGACCACGTCGGCCACCTGGCGGTTGGTGAAGCCGTTGCCGTTGCCCAGGTTGTAGATCCGGTGCTGGCCCGGCGTGGCCGCGCCCAGCGCCAGCAGGTGCGCCCGGGCCAGGTCCTCGACGTGGATGTAGTCCCGGACGCAGGTGCCGTCGACCGTCGGGTAGTCGTCGCCGAAGAGCTGGAGCTTCTCCCGGCGGCCGGCGGCCACGTCGAGGGCGATCGGGATGAGGTGACTCTCCGGGTCGTGCCGCTCGCCGAGGGCAATGTCCCCGGTGAGGTGCGCCCCGGCCACATTGAAGTAGCGCAGCGACACGGCGGCCAGGTTGTGCGCGATCGCCTCCGAGGTCAGCGCCATGTCCACGGCCAGCTTGGTGGCGCCGTACGTGTTGGTGGGGGCCTTCACCGCGGTCTCCGGGATGGGCAGTTCCACCGGGTTGCCGTAGACCGCAGCGGTGGAGGAGAAGACCAGCCGGGGCACCCCGGCCGCCCGGACCGCGTCGAGCAGGGCCAGCGAGCCGATGGTGTTGACATCCCAGTACCGCTCCGGGTGGACCATCGACTCACCGGCGGCGATCAGCGCGGCGAAGTGCAGTACCCCGTCGAAGCCGGCCTCCGGGGTGAGCACGGTGGCGGCGTCGTGGATCCGGGCCTGGACGAAGGTCGCCTCCGGCGCCAGCGCCTCGACGTGGCCGGTACGCAGGTCATCGAGGACGACCACCTGGTGTCCGGCGTCGAGCAGCATCCGGGTGACGACGCTGCCGATGTACCCGGCGCCGCCGGTGACGAGCAGTTTCACGTAGGGTCCTCTCTGCCTCGCCGCTTCTTGCGGGCCGCGGCGTCTCCCGTGGCCACCCTACGACCAGCGGGTGTACCGGGCACCGGCCTGGTCGGACGCCTGGCTCGACGTCACCGACCCCGCGTTCCCGCAGCGGCCGGACGGGGGCGGGTCCCCTCGATTCCGCCGCATCGGAGGCGGTCGTTGTCTACCATCTGTGGTCATGCGGGAATCGGCAGGTCCCGGTGCGCGGCGACGGTCGTCTGCGCGTTCCCGCCGGTCACCCGGCCCGTTGGCCCGGGGCGCGGCCCGGGTGGTGGTCCGCGCCGCAGACGCGGCGACCCGGCTGGTGACCGCCCTGCTCGGGGCGAGTCCGACCGCGGGCCGGGAGCTGATCAGTGAGGCGGAGCTGCGGGAACTGGTCGCCGCGAACACCCGGCTCGATCCGGTGGAGCGGCGGATCATCGGCGAGGTGCTGGTGGCCGGGGCCAGCCTGGTCCGTGAGGTGATGATGCCCCGCACCGAGGTGGTCTTCCTCTCCGCCCGGCTCAGTCTCGCCGAGGCCGCGCAGCTCGTCCGGGCCGAGACGCACACCCGGTACCCGGTCATCGACGGCACCCATGACGACGTGGTGGGCTTCGTGCACCTGCGGGACGTGCTGCTCCGCCCGGCCGGGGACCGGCGGGCCACGGTCGGCGAACTGACCCGGGAGGTCAAGCGGCTACCCGGCAGCAAGCGGGTACTGGCGGCGTTGAGCGAGATGCGCCGGGAACGGCAGCACCTCGCGGTGGTGGTCGACGAGTACGGCGGCACGGCCGGGATCGTCACCCTGGAGGACCTCATCGAGGAGCTGATCGGGGAGATCCACGACGAGTACGACGCCGCCCCCGATCCGGTGCTGGTCGGCCTGCCGGCGGTGGTGGACGGCCGGCTCAACCTGGCGGACTTCGCGGAGCGGACCGGGGTGCTGCTGCCGGCCGGTCCGTACGAGACGGTGGGCGGGTTCGTGATGGCGGCCCTGGGCCGGTTGCCGGTGGCCGGCGACGAGGTCACCTTCGTCGGGGAACCGGCGGCCGACCGCGACCCGGACCCGGCCGACGTCGGGGAGAGCTGTGTGCTGCGGGTGCTCGCCCTGGACGGCCGGCGGGTCGCCCGGGTCGCGGTCTCCGCCGGTCGGCTGCCCGAGCAGCGCCGGGCGTTGCCGCCCGGGGAGCCGGCCCGCGAACGGCCGGGCCGGTGACCGGACCACGGTGTGGCACGGGCGGGACGACCCGGGGCCGTCATGACGGATCGCAGGTGTTGCTGACAGAATGCCGGCATGTCCGACGTTCCTGCCCGCCCCCGAGTCCTCTCCGGTATCCAGCCGACGGGTGACTCGTTCCATCTCGGCAACTACCTCGGCGCGGTACGCCACTGGGTGGCGTTGCAGGACACCCACGACGCCTTCTACTGCGTGGTCGACCTGCACGCGATCACCGCCGGGCACGAGCCGGAGGTGCTGCGTCGGCGTACCCGGGTGGCCGCCGCCCAGTTGCTCGCGGTCGGGCTGGACCCGAAGCGGTGCACGCTCTTCGTCCAGTCGCACGTCCCGGAGCACGCCCAGCTCGCCTGGGTGCTGAGCTGCCTCACCGGTTTCGGTGAGGCGAGCCGGATGGTGCAGTTCAAGGACAAGTCGACCAAGCAGGGCACCGAGCGGGCCAGCGTCGGGCTCTTCACGTACCCGATCCTCCAGGCCGCCGACATCCTGCTCTACCAGGCGCAGGCGGTGCCGGTGGGCGAGGACCAGCGGCAGCACCTGGAACTGACCCGGGACCTGGCCCAGCGGTTCAACACCCTGTTCGGCCCGGCGTTCACCGTTCCGGCGCCGTACATCGTCAAGGACACCGCCAAGATCGTCGACCTCCAGGATCCGACGTCGAAGATGTCGAAGTCGGCGTCCACCCCGGCCGGGCTGATCGAGCTGCTGGAGGACCCGGCCCGGTCGGCCAAGAAGATCAAGTCGGCGGTGACCGACACCGGCCGGGAGATCGTCTTCGACGCGGTGACCAAGCCGGGCATCTCCAACCTGCTCACCATCTACTCCGCGCTGACCGAGCGGAGCATCGACGACCTGGTGGCCGAGTTCGCGGGCCGGGGCTACGGCGACCTGAAGAAGGCCCTGGCCGAGGTGGTCGTCGACTTCGTCCGACCGATCCAGGAGCGCACCCGGGCGTACCTCGACGACCAGGCCGAACTGGACCGGCTGCTGGCGACCGGTGCGGAGAAGGCCCGCGCGGTGGCGGCGGCGACCCTCCGGACGGCGTACGAGCGGGTCGGCTTCCTCGCGCCAGCGGGGAACGGTCAGCCCGGCCTCGCGCCAGCGGGGAACGGTTGATCGGGTCTTCGGCCGGAAGGTGGCGCGGGTGGTGCGCAGGGCAGAGCCGGAGCATACCGGCGTCGCGATGACCCAGATCGGGGTCGCCGTGGACATCCCCGAGCCGTGGGGTCCCTTTCTCACCCGGTGCCGGGCCGATGCGGGTGATCCGCAGGCCGCGGACATCCCGGCCCACGTGACCCTGCTCGGTCCGACCGAGCTGCCGGTGGCCAGTCTGCCTGCGGTGGAGGCGCACCTGGCGGCGGTCGCGGCGGCCCACCCGCCGTACACCCTGCACCTGCGGGGTACCGGGACGTTCCGGCCGGTCACCCAGGTCGTCTTCGTGGCGGTGGCCGCCGGGATAAGCGAGTGCGAACTACTTGCGGCGGCCATCAGCTCCGCCCCGGAGCTGCAACGGGAGACCCGTTTTCCGTACCACCCGCACGTCACGGTTGCGCAGGACGTCCCGCCGGAGGGACTGGACAAGGTGTACGAGGAACTGGCCGACTTCTCCGCCCTGTTCGAGGTCGACTGCTTCACCCTCTTCTCGCACGGCGGTCAGGCCCGCTGGCAGCCCCGCCGGGACTTCCGGCTGGGCGGCTGAGTTGGCCACCGGGTCGACGGTGGGGGCGGCGTGAACGTCTTCGGGTCGATCGAGGCCCACTTCGGCCGGCAGGTGACACGGGCCCGTCGGCGCTCGGCTGCCTTCGACCACCTCTGGCGGGCGCTGACCCACTACAACGAGCTGATCGCGGGGCGGCTCGCGGCGGCCATCGCCTACTACGGGTTCTTCGCGGTCTTCGCGCTCGCCCTGGTGGGGTACTGGGTCTTCGGTGCCGTGCTGGAGAACAGCGACGAGGTCAGTGTCGCGGCGGCGGACTTCCTGCGGGAGAACCTGCCGTTCATCGACCCGGCCCAGATCCAGGAGAGCAGCGGCACTGTCGGGGTGGTCGGTCTGGTCATCCTGGTGTTCACCGGGGTCGGCTGGGTGGAGGCGATCCGGTCCTCGCAGCGGCTCATCTACGGCCTGCGTCAGCAGCCGGGCAACCTGGTGGTCCGCTGGCTGGTCGACCTGGGTGTGCTGTTCGGCGTCTTCGTGCTGCTGGGCGTCTCGGTCGCGGCGGTGGACACCCTGGAGTCATTCCTCCGCTGGCTGCTGCGCAGTACCGGGTCGATCGGACTGACCACGGTCAGCGCGGTGTTGAGCGTGCTGGTCAACCTGGTGCTGGCGGCGGCCCTGCTGGTGGCGGTACCCCGACTGCGGATCAGCCGGCGCCGGCTACGACCTGCGGTGCTGCTGGTCGCGGTGGGGATCACCCTGCTCAACACGGTCGGGCGGTACTACGTGGTCCGCACCGAGCGGAACCCGGCGTACACCGTGGTCGCCGGTGCCGTCGGGTTGCTGCTCTACCTCTACCTGCTCAACCAACTGGTGCTCTTCGGGGCGGCGCTCGCCGCGACCAGCCGGTACGGACGGGTGGTCGATCTCGCCTTGGCGGGGCTGCCGTCGACACCGGGGCAGCCGGTCGGACCCGGTGCGGAGTTGGTGGGGCCCGGTGGCCCGGAGCCGGTCCGCCGGGATGGACCCGACGTTCCGGCCACCCCGCCGGCCACCCCGACCGAGGAGTCTGCTGGCCCGGACCGGCCGGAGAGGAACTGATCCCGTGGATGTCACCGTCTCGTCGGACTCGGCGGTTCCGCCGTACGAGCAGGTGCGTGGTCAGCTCGCCGCGATGATCGGCGACGGCCGGTTGCCGGTCGGTACCCGGCTGCCCACCGTCCGGCAGCTCGCGGGCCAGTTGGAGCTGGCGGTGAACACGGTGGCCCGGGCGTACCGCGAACTGGAGGCGGCGGGTCTGGTGCAGACCCGGGGCCGGCACGGCACGGTTGTCGCACCCGGGCGCGATGATGCGACCGACCGGCTCCAGCGGGCGGCTGCCGGGTACGCCGCCGAGGCGGCCCGGCTCGGTGTGCCGGCGGATGCCGCGCTCGCGCTGGTCCGGGCGGCCCTCGACGCCGGGCCGGCCTGACCTCGGGGTACCCGACTGCGCCGGCAGACCGACCCCCGCTGCCAGTTGCCGCCCGCACGACCGGTCCCCACGACCGACCGACGAACGGAGCGCCGACAGTGACCGAGCCGAAGCCGTACCGGGTGGAGGTCGCCATCGACGCTCCACGGGAGACCGTCTGGCGGGCGTTGACCGAGCCGGACGAACTCCGCCAGTGGTTCGGTTGGGACCACGAAGGGATCGACGCGGAGATCCGGTACATCTTCGCCGACCATGCCGAGCTGTTCCCGCCGGACCGGATCGCCCTGGAGGACGGGCAGGAGATCCAGGTCGACCCGACGGACGGCGGCGGGACGATGGTGCGGGCCCGGCAACCGGGTGCCCTCGACGATCCCCGGTGGGCCGACGTGCACGACGGGATGGAGGAGGGCTGGCGGAGCTTCTTCGAGCAACTGCGGTACCTCCTGGAGGGTCGGCCATCCGACCGGCGACGGACCGTCTACCTGACCGGCACCGTGACCGGACCGGAGCTGGTCGGCCTGGTCACGTCGGCCGGGGTGCGGGAGGACCGGTACGCCGGTCGTTACCAGGTCGTTGTCGTGGATCCGCAGGGCCGGCTGGTGGTGGCCGCGGCCGACCGGCCGCTGGATGCCGGGGAGGCGTCGTCCGCCAGCATCACGGTCAGCGGGTACGGACTGGACGACGTGACCTTCGCCGAGCTGCGCACGCAGTGGCTGGCGCGGTGGCAGGTGGCGGCCACCGGAGTCGACGTCACCCCTTAATTCGCTATTCGGGCAAAAGGGGCTTAGTTCGGGTTTCCGGGAGCCATGATGGGCCGGTGGGCGCACTGGTGACGCTGGACCTTCCCGATGACTCGCCGATGCTCGACCTGCCCTGGATCATCACGTTCGGCCCGCTCGGTGACGAGGACGAGTGGGAACCGGTGGTCTGCGGGCCGTACGAGCGGGGGCACGCGTTGGCCCTCGCGGAGGCGGTGGTGGCCGACGAGGAGCTGATGGCGGTGGTCGAGCCGCTGCTGCCCGCAGCATCCGTCGAGGCGGTGCGGGCGGAGATCGCGACGGCGCGGACGTTGGCGGAGGAGGAGGCCAGCGGGGCCGAGGAGGCCGACCTCTACGGCGACTACACCGACGTCCTGGCGGAGGAGGAACCGGCCGAGGAGGAGCGGCAGGCCCGACCGCTCACCGCCCCGACCGAACAGGAGCTCCGCGCCGGCTTCAACCGGATCGCGGAGATGCTCACCGGCAAGGAAACCCCACCGCCGTCGCGCGGCCCGTCGGAACCCCCGGACTGACCCGCCGCACCGCGATCCGGACACACCGGTGCCCCGGAAGTTTCCTTCCGGGGCACCGGCGCCACCTCACCCCCCACCACAAGGGGCCAGCTGCCCAGTCGCCCGGCGGCGCGAAGCGCGACGGACGACCAGGTCGATATGGGGATACCCAGCTACTGCCGTTCCAACCACGCGCCGGCGTCCACCGGCAGCACCACCGCGCCGTCCCGCTCGGTCAGCCCGGCACTGGCCGCCAACGGCCGGCCGTAGCCGCGCAGCTCGACCGGGCTGCCGCTGATGTTGACCACGCAGACCAGCTCGGTCGAACCGTCGTTCGCAGCCCGGCTGAAGGCCAGCACTCCGGGCTCGGTCTCCAGCCAGGTCACCCCGTCGGCGCCGTCGGCGAGCGCGCGGTGGGCCCGGCGGATCCGCAGCGCCGCGCGGTAGAGCTCCAGCGTGGAGCCGGGCACGTCGTTCTGCGCGGCCACCGAGAGCTCCCGCCAGGTCGCCGGAGCGGGCAGCCAGCTCAGCTCGGAACCGTGCGGGCCGAAGCCGTACGGCGCCAGGTCGCCGTTCCACGGCAGGGGTACCCGGCAGCCGTCCCGGCTCTCCCCGGTACGCAGGAACTGCGGGTCCTGGCGTACCTCGTCCGGCAGGTCCAGCACCTCCGGCAGGCCCAGCTCCTCGCCCTGGTAGAGGTAGGTGCAGCCGGGCAGCGCGAGCATCAGCAGCGCCGCCGCGCGGGCGCGACGGAGGCCGACCTCGCCGTCGCCGTACCGGGTGACGTGCCGCTGCTTGTCGTGGTTGGAGAGGACCCAGGTGGTCGGTGCCCCGACGATGGTCGCCTCGGCCAGCGCGGTGTCGACCACCTTGCGGAACGAGTCGGCGGACCAGGTGGCGTCGAGGAAGTCGAAGCTGAACGCCTGGTGCAGCTCGTCCGGGCCGATGTAGCGGGCCAGCCGCTGCGGGGTCTCCGCCCACGCCTCCGCGACCGCCATCCGGCCGCCCGGGTAGCTGTCCAGGATCGGCCGCCAGGCGCGGTAGATGTCGTGGATCTCGTCCTGGTCGAAGTAGGGGAGCCGGCCCTTGCCGAGCAGTTCGGCCTGGCGCCGGCCGGTGGTCATGGTGCTGAAACCGACGTCCGGCAGCCCGTCCTCCTTGATCATGCCGTGGGCGACATCGATCCGGAAGCCGTCCACCCCCCGGTCCAGCCAGAACCGCAGGATGTCCTCGAACTCGGCGCGTACCTCAGGGTTGCGCCAGTCGAGGTCGGGCTGGGCGGGGTCGAACAGGTGCAGGTACCACTGGCCGTCCGGCACCCGGGTCCAGGCCGGCCCACCGAAGATCGACTCCCAGTCGTTCGGCGGCAGTTCGCCGTGCTCACCCTGACCGTCGCGGAACAGGTACCGCTCCCGCTCGGGCGAGCCGGGCGCGGCGGCCAGGGCGGCGGTGAACCACGGGTGGGCGCTGGAGGTGTGGTTGGGCACGATGTCGACGATGATCCGCAGTCCGAGGGCGTGCGCGTCGGTGATCATCGCGTCGAAGTCGGCAAGCGTGCCGAACATCGGGTCGACATCCCGGTAGTCGGCCACGTCGTACCCGCCATCGATCATCGGCGAGGTGTAGAAGGGGGTCAGCCAGAGCGCGTCCACCCCGAGGTCACGTAGGTACGGCAGGCGCTGCTGGATGCCCAGCAGATCACCGATGCCGTCGCCGTTGGAGTCGGCGAAGCTGCGGACGTAGACCTGGTAGACGACGGCGGACCGCCACCAGTCGGCGTCGGAGGTGGTGGGCGGCGGCAGGGCACTGGCGGTCATGGGTGCGTTCCCCGATCTGATGGCGCGGGAGGTGGTGTGCGCGGACCCCGCGCATGGCCGATCAGACGCGCGCGGGACGTCAGACGAGAATGCCGCTCGATGACTGCAAGAGTCAAGCAGTTCTTGCGCAAGAAATGACAGCGGTCACGCCGGGACGGCCACCTCGGGGGGAGCCGGACGCTGCCGACCGGCCGGAGCGCCGCCACCGAGCCGGCTCCGGCCCTCGGTGGGGGCGATCGCGGTGGAACCGCGGACCACCAGCTCGGGGCGGAAGGTGTACTCCGAGTGCGGGGCGGCGTGCCCGTTGATCTCGTCGACCAGAGCCCGGACTGCGGCCACCGACATCGCGGAGACCGGCTGACGCATGGTGGTCAGCGGCGGATCGGTGAAGGCCATCAACGGCGAGTCGTCGTAACCGACCACGGAGAGGTCGTGCGGCACGGAGAGGCCACGCTGCCGGGCCGCCCGGACCGCACCGAGCGCCATCAGGTCGGAACCGCAGACCATTCCCGTCACGCCCCGGTCGATCAGCCGCGCCGCGGCGGCCCCGCCGCCCTCCACGCCGAAGAGCGAGAGCTCGGCCAGGGATTCCAGCTCGCTGTCGGGCAGCTCGGTCAGTCGCCGCATGGCCGCCCGGTAGCCGGCCACCTTGCGTTGCACCGGCACGAAGCGGTCGGGGCCGGTGATCAGACCGATCCGCCGGTGGCCGAGGGCCACCAGGTGGGCCACGCCCAGCTCGACCGCCTCCCGGTCGTCGCACGAGACGAAGGGCGCGGGGATGCCGGGGGCGTACCCGTTGATCATCACGATCGGCAGCGGTCGGGCGATCAGCGCCCGGTACCGCTCGTGGTTGGCAGCGGTGTCCGCGTGCAGCCCGGAGACGAAGACGATGCCGGAGACCTGCCGGTCGAGCAGCATCTCGACGTACTCGTCCTCGGTCACCCCGCCCGGGCTCTGGGTGCACAGCACCGGGGTGAACCCGCTCTGCGCCAGGGTCGACTCGATCACCTGCGCGAAGGCCGGGAAGATCGGGTTCTCCAGTTCGGGCACCACGAGCCCGACCAGGCCGGCACTACGCTTGCGTAGCCGGGCCGGGCGCTCGTATCCGAGCACGTCAAGGGCGGTGAGGACGGCCTGCCGGGTCTCCGGCGCGACCCCGGGGCGGTCATTGAGCACCCGCGACACCGTGGCCTCGCTGACTTCGGCCTGTTGGGCGATGTCGGACAGTCGAGCGCGCATGGCGGAACTCTAACGCAAAAGCAACTTCTTGCGCGACAGGCCGCAAGAACTTGCAGCTTCGACCATTCCCCGGTCATGGCCTGGCGTTTCGACTGCTTTATCCCCCAGTTGTGGGGGCATCGTGCTCACTGCCCGTGTTCATCCAGCTGGTAGCGGGAGTTTCCGGCCCGGCCGGGTGCGATCTCGATCACTCGGCAACCGCCCGAAACACGTAGAAGATCCGAAACGGCGGGATGCCGGATGGCGATCGGAACTCGAATGTTGCAAGCTGGTTCGCAAGGGGTTTCTTGTTCGGAAACTTCTTGCTACTGTCCCGCCGATACCCCGGCAGGCAATTAGGAGCGCACATGCGTCGCATAGCCAAGGGGATCGTTGTTCTCGCGTCTACGACCCTCGCTCTCACGCTCGCCGCCTGCGGCGGCGAGGAGAAGGCGGCGGACGAGAAGCCGAAGACCGATCCCGCATCTCTCAAGGCCGAGCTGACCTGGTGGGACACCTCGGACCCGAAGAACGAGGGTCCGGCGTTCCAGGAGTTGATCGCGAAGTTCAACCAGACCTACCCGAACGTCAAGATCAACTACCAGTCGGTCCCGTTCGGTGAGGCCCAGAACAAGTTCAAGACCGCCGCGCAGGCCAAGACGGGCGCACCGGACATCCTGCGGGCCGAGGTGGCCTGGGTGCCGGAGTTCGCGTCGCTGGGTCACCTCTACGCGCTGGACGGCTCCGAGTTGCTGGCCGACGAGTCCGACTTCCTGTCGACGCCCATGTCGTCCAACAAGTTCGACGGCAAGACCTACGGCGTTCCGCAGGTGACCGACTCCCTGGCGCTCATGTACAACAAGGAGCTGTTCACCAAGGCCGGCATCGCCGAGGCCCCGAAGACCTGGGCCGAGCTGAAGACCGCCGCGCAGACCATCAAGCAGAAGACCGGCGTCGACGGCCTCTTCGTCAACCCGGCCGGCTATTTCATGCTGCCGTTCCTCTACGGCGAGGGTGGCGACCTGGTCGACACCCAGGCCAAGAAGATCGTGGTCAACTCGGACAAGAACGTCGCCGGCCTGAACGTGGCCAAGGACCTGATCGCCTCCGGCGCCGCGTCCAAGCCCCCGGCGAACGACGCCTACGGCACCATGATGACCCTCTTCAAGGAGAAGAAGGTCGCCATGATCATCAACGGTCCGTGGGAGGTCAGCAACGTCAAGAACGCGCCGGCCTTCGGCGGCCTGGAGAACCTCGGCGTCGCCCCGGTCCCGGCCGGCTCGGCCCGCGCCGGTGCCCCGGTCGGCGGTCACAACTACGTGATCTGGTCCGGCATGCCGCAGGAGAAGGTCGACGCCGCGGTCGCGTTCGTCAAGTTCATGAGCTCCGCCGAGTCGCAGGCGTTCCTGGCCGAGAAGCTGGGGCTGCTGCCGACCCGCAAGTCCGCCTACGACGTCGCGTCGGTCAAGGCCAACCCGACGATCTCGGCCTTCAAGCCGGTCGTCGAGGCCGCCGTCGAGCGTCCGTGGATCCCCGAGGCCGGTCAGTTCTTCGGCCCGCTGGACCAGATGGCCACCGAGGTGCTGATCCAGGGCAAGGACCCGAAGGCGTCCCTGGAGGCCGTCGCTAACAAGTACAAGTCCGAGGTCGTCACCGGGTACGGCCTCTGATCTGACCGACCGTTGGCGCTGGCAGCGGCCGGCGACCACTCGGCAACCCGGCAGGGTCGACACGACTCGCTTCGTGCGGCCCTGCCGGGGTCTCCTCCCCTTGTTGGAGCGCAGCTGAATGACAACTGTGACAGCCGATCCGGTGCCCGCCCCCGCGCCGGCTGGCCGCCGCCCGAAGCAGCCGTCCCGTCTGCGGCGGAGCTGGGACAAGCACTGGTACGCCTGGGCGATGGTGATCCCCGTCGTCGTCGTTCTGGCGGTACTGATCTTCTATCCGCTCGTCCGGGGCATCTACCTCTCCTTCACCAACCTCACCGAGGCCAACCAGACCGCCGAGATCTGCACCAAGTCGATCACCGGCTCGGAGGTCTGCAAGGCCAACCCGAACCGCTGGGAGTTCGTCGGCCTGGACAACTACGTCCGGGTGCTCAGCGGTGAGGTCGGCGAGTTCTGGCAGTGGACCGCGGTCACCCTGATCTGGACCGTGGCCTGCGTGGTCTTCCACTACGGCCTCGGCCTCGGCCTCGCCGTGATGCTCAACCGGCCGATGTGGGGCCGCACCCTCTACCGGATCCTGCTGGTCCTGCCCTGGGCCGTCCCGGCCTTCGTGAGCGCGTTCGCCTGGAAGTTCATCTTCAACGAGCGGTTCGGCCTGGCCAACTCGCTGCTCACCGCGGTCGGCATCGACCCGGTCGACTGGTTCGGCGACTGGCGTACCTCGCTGCTCACCGCGATCATCACCAACATCTGGCTCGGCGTGCCGTTCATGATGGTGGCGCTGCTCGGGGGCATGCAGACCATCCCGGCAGAGCTCTACGAGGCGGCCGAGATCGACGGCGCCACCCCGTGGCAGCGGTTCAAGAACATCACCCTGCCCGGTCTGCGGCCGGTCAGCATGACGGTGATCCTGCTCGGCACCATCTGGACCTTCAACATGTTCCCGATCATCTTCCTGGTGACCGAGGGACAGCCGGCCGGGGAGAGCGAGATCCTGGTGACCGGCGCGTACCGGGCCGCGTTCGAGGGGATCCGGAACTACTCCCTCTCCTCCACGTACGGCGTGCTGATCCTGTCGATCCTGCTCGTCTTCTCGGTTTTCTACCGGCGGATGCTCCGTAAGCAAGGCGAGGTGTGGTGATATGACCCAGATTGCCGGTACTGGCACACTGCCGGCTGCTGCCGTACCCCGGGGTGCCCGGCACTCCCGCCCCCGGGACTCCCGCAGCAGCCGCAGCCCGGCCAAGTCGATCCTGCTGCACGGCACCCTGATCATCGCCTCGTTGATCGCGATCGGGCCGATCGTCTGGGTGCTGCTCTCCTCGCTCAAGCCCGGGTACGCCATCCAGAGCAGCGACCTGACGCTGATCAAGGACCCGACCCTGGCCAACTACCGCTACGTGCTGGGGGAGACCAGCTTCCTGCGGTGGTTCGGCAACTCGGTGGTCGTCGCGGCGTTCACCATGGCGGTCGGCATCTTCTTCTCGGCCACCACCGGCTATGCGCTGTCCCGGTTCAACTTCCCGGGGCGCCGGCCGCTGATGATGGTGTTCCTGGTGACCCAGATGTTCCCGGTGGCCATCCTGATCGTGCCGATCTACACGATCATGGCGAACCTCGGCCTGATCAACGCGCTGCCCTCGTTGATCATCGCCAACCTGACCATCGCGGTGCCGTTCTGCGCCTGGATGCTCAAGGGCTACTTCGACTCGATTCCCACCTCGCTGGACGAGGCGGCGTCGATCGACGGCTGCGGACCGTTCGGCACCTTCTGGCGGGTGGTGCTGCCGCTGGCCCGGCCGGCCATCGCGGTGACCGCGTTCTACTCCTTCCTCACCGCCTGGGGTGAGGTGGCGTACGCGTCGGCCTTCATCCAGGAGGACCGGAAGTTCACCCTGGCGTACGGCCTCCAGCAGTTCGTCCCGCAGTTCAACCCGCAGTGGGAGTACCTCACCGCGGCGGCCGTGCTGGTCACCATCCCGGCCGGCATCGTCTTCTTCTTCGCCCAGCGGCACCTGGTGTCCGGTCTGACCGCCGGCGGCACCAAGGGCTAGGCCTAGATGTTAGGAAGGGCCCCTTGTTATCGGATTCCGTTGTACAAGGGGCCCTTCCTAACATCTGAACTGATGGGGCAGGATGGGCGGCGTGGAAGCTCTGCGGCTCGTGCTGCTCTACCTGCACCTGATCGGTTTCGCGCTGCTCCTCGGCGGGGCGATCGCGCAGTACGTCACCGGTCGGCTCCGGATCAACGCGCCGATGCTCTGGGGCGCGGTGGTCCAGCTCGTCACCGGCATCGGGCTCTCCGCCCCGCTGCGCGACGGCGACGAACCGGCCCCGGCGAAACTTGTTACCAAGCTGGTGCTGGCGCTGGCGATCTTCGCAATGGTGTTCTTCTCCCGTAAACGGGACGCGGTCAACCGGGGTCACTTCCTGGCGACCATCGGTTTGACTCTCGTCACGGCGGCGGTCGCGGTCTTCTGGCGGTAACGTCCCGGTCACCGGGGCAACGTTGCCTGCAACGCCCTGAACAGGGCGATTGCTTCCGAAAACCGGATTTTCCCCGCCACGCTGCGACGATGTACCACTGCGGGGAGTGACATGCCCCACGGCATGGTTACGCCGGGGTAACAAGCATCGAACAGTCGGGCACGATTGTCGGCCGGTGGACGGGCGCGGGCGTACGCTCTGCCTCCGTAACGTGGGACAGCCGGCGGCGACGGGCAGGCCGGCTTAGGGCTGCCACCGCGACATCCAAGCGGTGTGCAATGGGAAGGAGACCGTCTTGCGCGCTTCGCGTGGGATGCGGATCGTTTCGGTGTTCGCGGTTGGCGGGCTTGCGCTGAGCGCTGCCGCCTGCGGTGAGGCGCCGAGTGACGACCAGGGCGCCGGTGACGGTGGCAAGAAGTACAGCGCCTGCATGGTGACCGACGTCGGTGGCATCGACGACAAGTCGTTCAACACCTCGGCCTGGAAGGGCCTCCAGGCCGCCAAGGCCGAGAACAGCAACATCGACATCAAGTACGTGGCGTCCAAGGCGCAGGCCGACTACGAGCCGAACCTGACCCAGTACGTCAACCAGAAGTGCGACTTCATCCTGGCCGTGGGTGGCCTGATGGGCGATGCCACCTCCAAGATCGCCAAGGCGAACCCGAACCAGCAGTTCGGCATCGTCGACGCGAAGGTCCCGGAGACCAACGTCTACCCGATGCAGTTCGACACCGCGCAGGCCGGCTTCCTCGCCGGTTACCTGGCCGCCGGCATGAGCAAGTCCGGCAAGGTGGGCACCTACGGCGGCATGAAGATCCCGCCGGTGACCATCTTCATGGACGGCTACGCCGACGGTGTCGCCTACTACAACCAGGCCAAGGGCAAGAGCGTCCAGGTGCTCGGTTGGGACAAGGCCAAGCAGGACGGCTCGTTCACCAACGACTTCGGCAAGCAGGACGAGGGCAAGAAGGTGGGCGACACGCTGGTCGCGCAGGGCGCCGACATCATCATGCCGGTTGCCGGTGGCGCCGGCCTCGGCACCACCTCCGCCGCCCAGGCCTCCGGTGGCAAGTACAACACCATCTGGGTGGACGTCGACGGCTGCGAGAGCACCCAGAACTGCCCGGCCATCATCACCACCGTGGTGAAGAACATCCCGGACGCGGTGAAGGAGGCCGTGGTCAAGGCCGCCGGCGGCACCAAGCTGGAGGCCACCCCGGGCTTCCTGGGCTCGCTGGCCAACAACGGTGTCTCGCTGGCTCCGTACCACGAGTTCGACAGCAAGGTCCCGGCCGAGCTCAAGGCCGAGGTCGACAAGCTGAAGGCCGACATCGTCGCCGGCACCGTCAAGGTCACCTCGGCCGCCCAGCCGAAGTGACGTCCCACCGGTCACCCCGGTGAAACGATCACAGGGTGCCCGGCGGTACGCGGTACGTCACATGCCCGGCCGCTCCAGCCGCGCGGGGGTACCACCCGCGTTGCCGGAGCGGCCGGTCGCTCTCTACCGGGACCGGCCGCCACACCGGGCGGTCCCGCACGACAGTCCACGAGATCCACGTGACCAGTCCCGATCCACGGCCACCGGGCCGGCAGCTACGCTGCACCATCGCTCGCACTCCAGGAGGTTGCGCTGAGACTCGAACTGCGCGGCATCACCAAACGGTTCGGTGATCTGGTCGCCAACGACCACATCGACCTGACGGTGGAGCCTGGAGAGATCCACGCCCTGCTCGGCGAGAACGGTGCCGGCAAGTCGACCCTGATGAACGTCCTCTACGGGCTGTACCAGCCGGACGAGGGCGAGATCCTGGTCAACGGGGAGCCGCTGAAGCTGAGGGGCCCGTCGGATGCGATCGCCGCCGGCATCGGCATGGTGCACCAGCACTTCATGCTGGTCCCGGTCTTCAGCGTCGCCGAGAACGTGATGCTCGGGGCCGAGCACACCCGGGGCGGGCTCGCCGGGTTCCTCGACCGGCGCCGGGCCCGCCGTGAGGTGGCCGAGGTCTCCGAGCGGTACAACCTCCGGGTCGACCCGGACGCGGTGATCGAGGACCTGCCGGTCGGCATCCAGCAGCGGGTGGAGATCGTCAAGGCGCTCACCCGTGAGGTCGACCTGCTGATCCTGGACGAGCCGACCGCCGTGCTCACCCCGCAGGAGACCGAGGAACTGCTCACCGTCATGCGGTCGCTCAAGGCCGCCGGCAAGTCGATCGTCTTCATCACCCACAAGCTGGGCGAGGTCAAGGCGATCGCGGACCGGATCACCGTGATCCGGCGCGGGAAAACGGTCGGTACCGCCTCCCCGGAGGCGAGCCGGGACGAGTTGGCCGCGCTGATGGTCGGCCGCAGCGTACGCCTCACCGTGGACAAGGCCCCCGCCCAGCCGAAGGAACCGGTCCTGGAGGTCGCCGGCCTGGTCGTGGACGACGACCGGCAGATCCGCGCGGTGGACGGCGTCGACCTGACCGTGCACGCGGGCGAGGTCCTCGGCGTCGCGGGCGTACAGGGCAACGGCCAGACCGAGCTGATCGAGGCGATCATGGGACTGCGGCCGGTGCTCGCCGGCTCGGTGTCCCTGGCCGGGGACCGGATCGACGGCTGGTCGACCAAGAAGGTGCTGCGTGCCGGGGTCGGCTACGTCCCCGAGGACCGCAGCGTCGACGGGCTGGTCAAGGAGTTCTCCGTCGCGGAGAACCTGGTACTCGACATCTACGACCGGCCGCCGTTCGGCTCCGGACTGGCGCTGAAGCCGGACGCCATCGCGAAGTCGGCCCGGGAGCGGATCGAGCAGTTCGACGTGCGTACCTCGTCCGCCGACGCGGCGGTCGGCACGCTCTCCGGCGGTAACCAGCAGAAGGTGATCGTGGCCCGGGAACTGTCCCGGCCGCTGAAGCTCTTCATCGCCGCCCAGCCGACCCGTGGTGTCGACGTCGGTTCGATCGAGTTCATCCACAGCCGGGTGATCCGGGAACGGGACATCGGCACCGCCGTACTGGTGGTCTCCAGCGAGCTCGACGAGGTGATCGGCCTGGCCGACCGGATCGCGGTGATGTACCGCGGCCGGATCATCGGCATCGTCGGACCGGACACCCCGCGCGAGGAGATCGGCCTGCTGATGGCCGGGATCACCCCGGACCCGGACGGTACGACGGCGGGCCCGGCCACCGAAGGCCCCGTCAACGAGGACAAGGCATGACCATCCCCAACCCCGGCGCGGGCTCGCCGGACAAGGAACCGGCGAGCGAGGCGCAGGCGGCGCAGAACGCGCTGGGCAACGCCGAGCGGGCCGAACCGGCCGGTGACGCCGACCGGGCCGAGACGACGACCGGCACCGCAGCCGCCGGCAAGCCGGCGGGGCCAGTTACCGCGACGGCGGCCGGAAAGCCGGCGGAGCCGGAGGCCCGGCCCTCCCTCGGGCAGCTGTTCCTGGCCAACCTCTGGGCGGCCAACACGTTCACCGTCACGGTGCTCGCCCTGGTCCTCGCGATCGTCGTCGGCGCGGTACTGATGATCATCTCGGATCCCGAGGTGCTGGCCACCTACAGCTACATCACCGCCCGCCCGGCGGATGCGCTGAACGCGAGCTGGACGCTGGTCAGTGAGGGGTACGCCAACCTCTTCAAGGGCTCGGTCTTCGATCCGGAGGCGTTCTCCGGCTGGCTGAACGGCAGCAACGGCTGGGAGCCGGTACTCGCGCCGATCTCCGAGACGCTCACCTACACCGCGCCGCTGGTCTTCACCGGCCTGTCGGTGGCGCTGGCCTTCCGGGGCGGTCTGTTCAACATCGGTGCCCAGGGGCAGGCCACCATCGGCGTCATCTTCGCCGCACTGGCCGGCTTCCTGCTGCCGCTCCCGCCGGTCGTGCACCTGATCGTCGCGGTGCTCGCCGGTGCGCTCGGCGGCGCGATCTGGGGCTTCATCCCGGGCATCCTCAAGGCCCGGGCCGGTGCCCACGAGGTGATCAACACGATCATGCTCAACTACATCGCGGTGTACTTCCTGTCCTGGCTGATCGTGCAGAAGGGCATTCAGGACCCGGGGCGTACCGACGCGATCAGCCGCTCAGTCGACGGCTCCGCGCAACTGCCCCGACTGCTCGGGGACAACCTGCGGGTGCACTCCGGCATCCTGCTCGCCATCGTGGCCACCTGGGCGGTCGCCTGGCTGCTCAACCGTTCCACGCTCGGCTTCGAACTGCGGGCGGTCGGGGCCAACCCGGACGCCGCGCGGACCGCCGGCATCAGCGTCACCCGGACGTACGTCCTGATCATGGTCTTCGCCGGGATCCTCGCCGGCCTCGGCGGATCCAACATGGTGCTCGGGTCCACGGCCAGCGCGCTGACCCCGCTGGTGGTCGCCCAGATCGGCTTCGACGGCATCCTGGTCGCGCTGCTCGGCCGGGTGAAGCCGTGGGGCGTGGCGCTCGCCGCGCTGCTGTTCGGTGCGTTGCAGGCCGGCGGTAACCGGATGCAGTCCTACTCCGGGATCTCGCTGGAGCTGGTCACCGTGCTCCAGGCGCTGATCGTCATCTTCATCGCCGCCCCCGCCCTGGTGAAGGCGATCTTCCAGCTCCGGGCGGCGCGGGCCGCCCGGTTGCACACGAGCCTGGCGAAGGGCTGGTGACACCGGTGAGCGCGAGGAGTGAGCTTGCGAGCCCCGCAGTCGCGAACGGAGACCTGAGCTGATGTCCACCATGGCTGTCCCGGACGTCGCCGTCGCACCGGTAGACGAGGGATTCTGGACCCGCAACCGCAAGGTCGGCGCGGGGCTGCTGGTGCTCGGAGTCCTGGCGGCGGCGCTCTTCGGGGCGCTCGCCACCGACCAGCAGGCCCGTTTCACGCTCAGCGAGGACTCGGCCGGCGCGGCCCTGGCCGTCAACGGTACGTTCGGCGCGATCCTGTTCGGGATCGTTGCGGCGGCGGCCGGCGCCGCCCTGCTGGCCGGGGTGCCGAAGCGCTGGTTCAGCCTGCTGCTCGCGGTCGGTGTGGTCGGCTTCGTGCTGGCCTTCCTCTGCTGGCAGGTCTCCGCCGCCCCGACCGGGCAGAACTTCATGCCGATGGTCAACATTCTGCGGGGCACCTTCATCCTGGCCCTGCCGCTGATCTTCGGCGCGCTCGCCGGGGTGCTCTGTGAACGCTCCGGTGTGGTCAACGTGGCCATCGAGGGGCAGCTGCTGATGGGTGCCTTCGCCGGTGCGCTCTTCGGCACCCTGTCCGGCAGCGTCTGGGTCGGCCTGGTCGCCGCCGCCCTCGGCGGCGCGTTCATCTCGCTGCTGCTGGCCATCTTCGCCATCCACTACCTGGTGGACCAGGTGGTCATGGGCATCGTGCTCAACCTGCTCGCGGTCGGTCTGACCGGCTTCCTCTACGAGCGGCTGATGCAGACCGACACCGCGAAGTACAACCAGCCGCCCCGGTTCAGCAACTGGGAGATCCCGCTGCTGTCCGACATCCCGGTCATCGGGCCGGCCCTGTTCCGGGCCAACATCTTCCTCTACCTGGGGCTGATCCTGGTCCTGGTGATCCACATCGCGCTGTTCCGGACCCGGTGGGGGCTGCGTACCCGGGCCGTCGGCGAGCACCCGACCGCCGCCGACACCCTCGGCGTCAAGGTGCTGCGGCTGCGCTACCGCAACGTGCTGCTGGCCGGGCTGGTGGCCGGGATCGGCGGCGCCTCCTACACCCTGGCGCTCTACACCTTCACCAAGAACATGATCGGCGGTAAGGGCTTCATCGCCCTGGCCGCGCTGATCTTCGGCCGGTGGAACCCGACCGGTGCCCTGCTCGCCGCGCTCTTCTTCGGGTTCGCCGACCAGCTCGGCACGTACCTCGGGGCGATCAACAGCGTCATCCCCAGCCAGTTCCTGGCGATGCTGCCGTACCTGGCCACCATCTTCGCGGTGGCCGGCCTGGTCGGTAGGGTCCGGGCACCGGCCGCCGACGGCAAGCCCTACATCAAGGGCTGAACAGGAGGCACCATGCGGATCGACTGGGCCGAACTGCGGGCCGCCGCCACCGAGGCGATGCGGCACGCGTACGCGCCGTACTCGAAGTTCCCGGTCGGTGCGGCGGCGCTGGTCGACGACGGCCGGATCGTGCGCGGCTGCAACGTGGAGAACGCCGCGTACGGGGTGGTGCTCTGCGCCGAGTGCGGGGTGGTCTCCGCGCTGCACGCCACCGGTGGTGGCCGGCTCGTCGCCCTCTCCTGCGTGGACGCGACCGGCGAGCCGCTGATGCCGTGCGGGCGCTGCCGGCAGTTGCTCTGGGAACACGGTGGCCCGGACTGCCTGGTCGAGGCGAAGGACGGCCCGCTGACCATGGCCGAGCTGCTGCCGCACGCGTTCGGTGTGCAGGACCTGGAAGCGATCGTCAGGGACGACACGCTGCCCGTGGTACCGGAGCGGCTGGCCTCCTGGCGGGGTCGGGGCACGGTCTTCGTACACCCCGACGTGACCGCCGGCAAGCAGGTCTGGACGGCGTACTGGGAACGGTCCGCCGGGGACGGCGGCAACGCCGAACCGGGCGTGCTGGAGGAGGCACCGACCTGGGCGGATCCGGCCGAGGCGGTCACCTGGGGACACGCCCGGACGCCCCGGGTGGTCGTGGTGGACGCCGCCGGCGCGCTGTACTGGGCCGGGGACGGCGAGCCGCCGCTGGAGGTCCCGACCCGCTGGCCCGGCAGCACCGGGGAGACCGAAGGAAGAATGCGATGAGTGGGTTCGCCGCGGTCGACGTGATCCGCACCAAGCGGGACGGCGGAGTGCTCTCCGATGCCCAGATCGACTGGGTGGTCGACGCGTACACCCGGGGCCAGGTGGCCGACGAGCAGATGTCCGCGCTGGCCATGGCGATCCTGCTGCGGGGGATGACCGCCGCCGAGATCGCCCGGTGGACCGCTGCGATGATCGCCAGCGGCGAGCGGCTGGACCTGTCCGGGGTGCACCGGCCCACCGCCGACAAGCACTCCACCGGCGGCGTCGGTGACAAGATCACCCTGCCGCTGACCCCGTTGGTGGCGGCCTGCGGTGCCGCCGTACCGCAGCTCTCCGGCCGAGGGCTGGGCCACACCGGCGGCACCCTGGACAAGCTCGAATCCATCCCGGGCTGGCGGGCTGCACTGAGCAATGACGAGTTCATCGCCCAGCTCCGCGACATCGGCGCGGTGATCTGCGCCGCCGGGGAGGGGCTGGCCCCCGCCGACCGCAAGCTCTACGCGCTGCGCGACGTCACCGGCACGGTCGAGGCGATCCCGCTGATCGCCAGCTCGATCATGAGCAAGAAGATCGCCGAGGGGACCGGCGCGCTGGTCCTGGACGTGAAGGTCGGCTCCGGCGCGTTCATGAAGTCGGTCGACGACGCCCGGGAACTCGCCCGCACCATGGTCGAGCTGGGCGGGGCGCACGGGGTGAAGACGGTTGCCCTGCTCACCGACATGTCCACCCCGCTGGGCCTGACCGTCGGCAACGCCGTGGAGGTCACCGAGTCGGTCGAGGTACTGGCCGGGGGCGGTCCCGCCGACGTGGTGGAACTGACCCTGGCGCTGGCCCGGGAGATGCTCGCCGCCGCCGGGCTGCCCGACGTCGACCCCGCCGACGCGCTGCGCGACGGCCGGGCCATGGACTCCTGGCGGGCGATGATCAAGGCGCAGGGCGGTGACCCGGACGCCCCGATGCCGGTCGCCAACGAGGTGGAGGTGGTCCGCGCCGAGACGGACGGCTTCGTCGCGGCGGTCGACGCGTACGCCATCGGGATCGCCGCCTGGCGACTCGGCGCCGGACGGGCCCGCAAGGAGGACCCGGTCAGCGCCGCCGCCGGCGTCGTCCTGCACAAGCAGCCCGGCGACCCGGTACGCGCCGGCGACCCGCTCTACGAGCTGCGCGCCGACGACCCGGCCCGGATCCCGGCGGCCCGGGCCGAGGCGGCTCGCGCGGTCACCGTGGCCGACCGGGCCGTGCAGCCGGCCCCGCTGGTCATCGAGCGGATCGGCTGACCGGTCGGCCGTGGCCGCTGTTTCCCTGCCGGACCCAGGCACCGTCCGTGCGGCGAGCCGCTACGAACTTGAGCGGCTCGGTGTACCCCTGCCCCCCGACGAGTACCCCCTGGTCTGGGAGGCCGGGGACGAGGTCGCGCTGCGGCCGACCGCGGAGCTGGAGGCCCGGGCCGCGATCCTGCACGTGATCATGGCCCGCTGCTTCGGGATGCCGGCGGACGCCGCGATGGGCTGGCTGCTCGGCTCGCACCTGGTCGAACAGGTCACCCCGCCGGAGTGGCAGTTCCTGATGGGCGGCAAGGGCGACCACCGGTCCTTCGTCCTGCACCACGACGCGCTCTTCGGGCTGGCCTGGGTGCTCGGCCTGACCCGGCACCTCGACCCGACCGTCCCCCCGGACGACCGGTTCGTGCGGCAGTTGCCCAACCTCGCCGCCGACGAGACGTTCGAGCAGTGGCGGTCCCGGATCCTTGCCGCCCCCCGGGATCCGGTCGAGGTGGCCGGTCTGCTCGACCTGCACTACTGCCTGGACTGGAGCTACCTGGAGATCGAGCGGACGCAGGGCACGCTCCCCGGCATCGTGGACGCCAACGCGATCGGTCAGCGCCGCTGGGCGCTGGAGTGGGCGGTCGTCTTCTCCGGGCCGTACCACGACGAACCCGGGGGCTGGGAAGAGGTCGACCTCTCCACCTGAACCCGGCCGCTCGTTGTCGGGCCGGCTCAGACCGGTCGGTAGGCGGCCAGCCGGACCGCCACGGTGACCGGTACCGGCTCCGGAAGTGCGGCCAGCCGCTGGTCGAGCCGGACCGGGTCGGTGTGCCAGGCGCTCGGCCCCATGCCGACCAGCGTCCGCACCTCCGCCCGGAGTAGCCGCAGTCCGGCCCGGTGTTCCCCGGCCGGCCCCGGCGTGAAGTGACCGGCCAGGCTCGCGGCCACCCGGTCGGCCTTCTCCGGGTCCACCCGTAGCAGGCCGAGCGCGTCGACCAGTTCGGCCAGGTGGTCAGGGGCGGGAGTGACCACCAGCAGCGTCCCGTCGGCGCGTAGGACCCGGCGGAACTCCGGTCCGTTACGGGGTGCGAAGACGTTCAGCAGCAGCGCCGCCGAGGCGTCCGCCAACGGCAGCCGGCGCCAGGTGTCGGCGAGCGCCGCGCCGGCCCGGGGGTGGGCGCGCGCCGCGCGGCGCAGTGCCGGTTTGGAGACGTCCAGGGCCAGGCCGGTGGCGGTGGGCAGCGCGTCCAGCACCGCCGCGAGATGCCGGGCGGTGCCGGCTCCGGGCTCCACCACCAGCGGGTACACCGTACCGGGCGGGACGTGGGCCACGGCCGCTCCGGCCAGCGCGGCGGAGATGACGTCGTAGTGCCCGGCGGCGAGGAAGTCCGCCCGGTCGGCCACCATGCCGGCGGTGTCCCCGGAGTGCGGGGCCTGACCGGCGAGCAGGTCGACGTACCCCTGGCGGGCGACGTCGAAGCTGTGGCCGCGTGGGCAGCGCAGCGCGCGGGCGGTGCCGGCGGTGGCCTCGGCCAGCGGATCGCCGCAGACCGGGCAGCTCAGGTGGCGCAGGGTTTCCGGGTGCATCGTCGGGCGCGGCGGCTCCACCCCCTCACCGTAGAGGGGCCGACGGGGCGGCTCTCGGGGCGGGGCGCCGCCGGAGGCCGGGCCGGGGACGAGACTAATGTCTGAGCATGGCAGCGATCACCCACGAAGACATCGTCAAGGCGCCCAAGGCACTGCTGCACGACCACCTCGACGGCGGCCTGCGGCCGGCGACGATCGTCGAACTCGCCCGGGAGGTCGGGCACGACCTACCCACCACCGACCCCGAGGAACTCGGCCGTTGGTTCGTGGCCGCCGCAGACTCCGGCTCGCTGGAGCGTTACCTGGAGACCTTCGCGCACACGGTGGCGGTGATGCAGACCGAGGCCGGGCTGCGCCGGGTGGCCGCCGAGTGCGCCCTCGACCTCGCCGCCGACGGGGTGGTCTACGCGGAGGTCCGGTTCGCCCCGGAGCAGCACCTGGAGCGGGACCTCACCCTCGACCAGGTGGTGGAGGCGGTGCTGGCCGGCTTCGCCGAGGGCACCGCGCAGGCCGCCCGGTCCGGGCGCCGGATCCGGGTCGGCACCCTGCTCACCGCGATGCGTCACGCGGCCCGGTCGCAGGAGATCGCCGAGCTGGCCGTCCGGCACCGGGACGGCGGGGTGGTGGGGTTCGACATCGCGGGCGCCGAGGCCGGTTTCCCGCCCACCCGCCACCTGGACGCCTTCGAGTACCTCCAGCGGGAGAACTTCCACTTCACCATCCACGCCGGTGAGGCGTTCGGGCTGCCGTCGATCTGGCAGGCCATCCAGTGGTGCGGGGCCGACCGGCTCGGCCACGGGGTCCGCATCGTCGACGACATCACCGAGGGGGCGGACGGCCGCCCGGTGCTGGGCCGGCTCGCCGCGTACGTCCGGGACAAGCGGATCCCGCTGGAGCTGTGCCCGTCGTCGAACGTGCAGACCGGGGCGGCGCCGTCGATCGCCGAGCACCCCATCGGGCTCCTGCGTGACCTGCGCTTCCGGGTCACCGTCAACACCGACAACCGGCTGATGAGCGGCACCTCGATGTCCCGGGAGATGGCGCTGCTGGTGGAGGCGTTCGGCTACGGCTGGGCGGAGCTGCGCTGGTTCACCATCAACGCGATGAAGAGCGCGTTCATCCCGTTCGACGAGCGGCTGGCGCTGATCGACGAGGTGATCAAGCCGGCGTACGCGGAGCTGATGGCGGGGTAGCCGGGCCGGGCCGGGCCTGGCCCGGCCGGGTCCGTGCCGTTGGTCGGACGGCATGACCCGACGGGCCGTGGCCGGTTGGCCCGGGGGAGATGTGGTCAGAGGTGGTGCGGGTGCCGGGCGAGCAGCTCGGTCACCCGCCGGACGATCTCCCCGCCCCGGGCCGGCTGGGCACCGAGGCCGGCCTGCCGCCGCAGCACGGCCGGCTCGGCGCGCAGCAGGGTGAGCCCCCGGCGGAGCAGCACCCCGGGGGCTTTGCGCTGTTCGGCCAGGTCGCGCCGGAGCCGGCGCAGGAAGGTCGCGCCACGTGGCCGGCGGAGTGCGTACGCCCCGGCGAGCAGCCCTCGGCGGCGACACTCCGCGACGATCTCGGCGGCGAAGATACCTTCGGCGACGAACAATGGCGATCCGGCCAGGTCGAGTATCCGGGTGTCCACCTGTCGGTCCGCGCCGATCGCATAAACCGGCACTTCGGCCTTGCCGTCGCGGAGCAGCCGGGCAATGGTGTCCACCGCCGCCTCGGCATCCCAGGACTGTGGTGACTCCCAGTCAACAGCGTCGCCTCGGCGGGGCAACGTAGGGTCATCGCTGTTTTTGTAGAAGTCGTCGAGGCAGAGCACGGGGAGTCCGGTTCGCTGGGCTATGTACGACTTCCCGGACCCTGAGGGGCCGGCGAGGAGAACCACTCCGTGAGGACGCTTCATTACTCTTGGTTACTCCGGGGCAGACGGATTGCTATCAAATTGCATCAACATCCCACCACACCCGGTGCGACGGCCAACCTGGGCTTTCTCTTTGAGTGACGGCGTGATGGAATCTCGGAGGTCCGACCCGCGCGGGTCGGTCGCGCAGCGGTGCCCGGAGCGCCGCGACGGCGCTGGAACGCGAGGGCGGTGACGTGAGCAAACGACCAAAGACGGCGGGCTCATTCCTGTCGCGACTGCGCCGGCCCTTCGGTCGGCTCCGCGACATGCCGATCTGGTCCAAGCTCGGTCTCATCATGATCGTGCCCACGCTCGCCACGGTCGTGGTGGGTACCAGCGGCCTGATCGACCACCTGGAGACGCTCAACAACGCCAACCGGGCCGGTGACCTGGCCAACCTGGTGCAGTACTCCGGTGAACTGGTCGACGACCTGCAGAACGAGCGGGCCGCCGCGGTGCTGCTGCTCGGGGCCAGCAAGGAACCGGACCGTAAGCGCTACACCGACGCGTACACCGACCTGCACAAGGCGGTCGACGCGGCGAAGGTGCCGTACTCCCGGCAACGCGCCGAGCTGGACGACCTGCCCACCAACTTCGACGGGCTGCTGGACGGCATCGACCAGAACCTGGCCAACCTGCCCGGTACCCGCAGCCAGGTCTTCAACGGCAAACTCAAGCTCACCGAGGCGGCCCAGTCGTACGAGGGCCTGATCGCCGACCTGATCGACATCCGCGACTCCGCCACCCAGCTCGCCGGGGACACCGACCTTGGTGAGCGGATGCGCGCCACGGCCAGCACCGCGCGGGCCAAGGAGTTCCTCTCCGTCCGTCGGGTCGTCGTGCACCGCGCGCTGATCCAGAACAACCTCACCCCGGTGCTACGGACCGAGTACATCGCCACCGAGACCGGCCAGCAGCAGGCCCTACAGAGCTTCCTGGCGGTGGCCAACCGGGCCGAGTCGGAGCTGTACCAGCAGACCGTGGCCGGCTCCGACCAGCGCGAGGCCGACACCTACAGCGGCTGGATCCGTAGCACCACCACCGACAGCATCGCCGGAGCGCCGTTCAACGCCGACCAGTGGGACGCGGCGATGATCGGCAACGCCAAGCTGATCCGGACCGTCGAGGCGAAGCTCGACGGCGACGTGGTGACCCAGGCCAACCGACTCCGTACCGACGTGCAACGGCAGGTCTTCCTGGAGACCGGCCTGCTGCTCGGGATGCTGCTGCTCGCCATCCTCTTCGCCTGGCTGGTCGCCCGGTCGATGGCCCGCTCGCTGCGCGAACTGCGCCAGGGTGCGCTGGCCGTCGCCCAGTACGGCCTGCCGCACGCGGTGTCCCGGCTGCGCGACCCGCAGCTGTCCAACCAGCTCTCCCCGGCCCAGCTGGCCAGTCAGATCGCCGAGCCGCTGCCGGTCCGCAGCCGGGACGAGTTCGGTCAGGTGACCGAGGCGTTCAACGCGGTCCACCTGGAGGCCGTGCGGACCGCCGCCGAGCAGGCCGCGCTGCGTGCCTCCGTGGCCACCATGTTCGTCAACCTGGCCCGCCGGTCGCAGATCCTGGTCGACCGGCTCATCGGTCACCTGGACCGGCTCGAACGCGGCGAGGAGGACCCGGACCGCCTGGCCGAGCTGTTCCAGCTCGACCACCTGGCCACCCGGATGCGCCGCAACGACGAGAACCTGCTGGTGCTCGCCGGCGCGGACTCCACCCGGGTGCAGCGGGAGCCGGCCGCCCTGATCGACGTGCTGCGGGCGGCCCAGTCCGAGGTCGAGCACTACACCCGGATCGACTTCGGGATGGTCGACCGGGACATCGAGGTGGCCGCGCACGCCGTCAACGACCTCGTGCACCTGGTCGCCGAGCTGTTCGACAACGCCACCGCGTTCTCGCCGCCGGACTCCCAGGTGATGGTGGAGGCCCGCCGGGTCGGTGACCGGGCCTCGCTCTACGTGGAGGACCGGGGCATCGGCATCTCGCCGGACCAGCTGCGCGACCTCAACGAGCGGCTCGCCACGCCGCCGATGGTCGACGTCGCCGTCTCCCGGATGATGGGCCTGGTCGTGGTCGCCCGCCTGGCCTCACGGCACGGGGTCAGGGTCGAGCTGCGGCCCGGCAACGACCGGGGCACGGTCGCCGACGTCACCCTGCCCACCGAGGTGCTCGTCCCCCGGGCGCTCTCCGGCCGGGTCCAGCAGCCCGGCGCCCTGCCGGCGTCCGCCGCCCCGGTCATGCCCGCCAGCCCGGGTCGGGAGATCACTCCGCTGCCGCCGTCGGCGCGTACCACCTCGGACCGGGACAGCCAGGTGCCCCTGGGTGGCCGCCCGTTCGACCCGGCCGCCCGCAACGGTGCCGGTCACCACGGGTCCGGCACGGTCCGCTCGATGCCGGCCTGGTCCGACCTCACCGGCGTGGCCGCGCCGCGCAACGGCGCCGACCCGTTCACGCCCCGCCCGAACAACGGCCAGCCGTTCGAGCCGCTGCCGCAGCGTCGGGCAGCCGGTGACGAGGAGGGGACGACCGACACCGGCTCGTACCCGGTCGTTCCCCGCCAGCGGCCGAGCAGCCCGGAGGCGCGTTCCCTGGCCCTGCCGCCGGTCTCCGCGCCGCCGGTGTCGGGTCAGCCGTACTCGGCGCAGCCCTATTCGGCGCAGCCCTACTCGGCCCCGCCGGTGTCCTCCGCGCCGCCGGTGTCGGGTCAGCCGTACTCGGCCCCGCCGGTGTCGGGTCAGCCGTACTCGGCCCCGCCGGTCTCCGCGCAGCCGTACTCCCCTCCGCCGGTGGCGTCCACGCCCCCGGTCATCTCGCCGCACCGTCCGGCCACCCCGTCGCACGGTGCCCCGCCGGTCTGGCCGCCGGTTGCCGCACCGGAACGGGACGTACCGCCGCCGGCCGTACCGGAGCGGCTCGCCGCGGCGCTGGACATGACCACCGAACTGCCGCGGGTGACCCGTGGACCGGTGGAGTCCCCGGCGGCGGCTCCCGCCGAACGGCAGCGCTACGCCGACGAGACCATGGAACTGCCGATCTTCCGGGAGCTGGAGTCAGCCTGGTTCCGGACCCGCCGGCCGGTGGAGGACGCGCTCGGCGTCCAGCCGACGGTCGGTGCCGGTGACGCGACCGAGCAGTTCGCCAGGGGCGAGGCCGCCAGCCGTACCGGCCAGAACATCCCGACCGGGACGACAGGTAACCCAGCCATGCCGAATGCGCCGACAGGCGGCGGTACGCCCCACGACAACGGGCCGGCCGCCACCCCGTACGGGGAGACCACTGTTCCGCGCCGGGTACCCACGCAGAGTGCCTGGCAGACGGCCGCCGACGACGGTTGGCGGGCGGCCAGTGCGGCCACTGCCGCCCCGGTCGGCGGTACCACCCAGACCGGCCTGCCGAAGCGGGTCCCCATGGCACAGCTCGTGCCCGGTGGGGTGGAGAAACCCGTCACCTCTGTGCAACGCCGTACGCCCGAAGCGGTACGCGGTCTGCTCTCCGCATACCATCGCGGCGTGCAGCGTGGCCGTAGCAACCCCTCGGACGGTTCATCGACCAACCCGGAGTCAGCTCCGGGCGGGCAGAAATCCTCGCAGTCTGGCCTAGGCCCCGCGGCCGGGAGCGGGCAGAAGGAGCATGAAGGATGACAACTACGCAGGATCTTGGTTGGCTGCTGGCCAACTTCGCCGACCGGGTGCCCGGCGTCGCGCACGCGATCGCCGTCTCCGCGGACGGTCTGCTCCTCGCGTCGTCACGAGACCTTCCGCGTGACCGGGCTGACCAGCTCGCCGCCATCGCCTCCGGTTTGGTCAGCCTCACACAGGGCGCCGCCCGCTGCTTCGAGGGTGGCGCGGTGCTCCAGACAGTGGTCGAGATGGACAATGGCTTCCTGTTCCTCATGTCCATCTCGGACGGTTCGTCGTTCGCGGTGCTCGCGGCCCGGTCCTGCGATGTCGGTCAGGTCGGCTACGAGATGGCGCTGCTCGTCGACCGGGTCGGCGACGCGTTGACTCCGCAGCCGCGCGCCGCGGCTGCGGGCATGCTGGGTTGAGCCGGGACCTGGCGGCCCGGTGGCCGGCAGGGGTAACAAACAGAGATGACGAGTTCCACCGAGTTGGGCCCGCGACGGGTACGAGGGAGGTGAGCGGCGACATGGCCGAACGCGACGAGCCGACCGGAGCGCTGGTCCGTCCGTACGCCGTGACCCGCGGTCGTACCCGTCCCAAGCTCGACATCGCGCTGGAGGCGCTCGTCGAGACGACGGTGCGTGGCCGGTCCCTCCAGAATGCCAAGGGGGGACACGGCCGGGAGCACCAATACATCGCCGCGCTGTGTGACGGACGCCTGCAGTCGCTCGCCGAGATCGCGGCGCGCATGCAGCTGCCGCTCGGGGTGGCCCGGGTACTGATCGCGGACATGGCCACGGACGGCCTGGTCGCGGTGCACGAGCCGACCATCCTGGACGACTCCGACGACGCGGTGGGCACTGAACTGCTGGAGAGGGTGCTGAGTGGACTTCGCAGGCTCTGACATGTCGCACCGCCCACCGTCTGGACGCGTGACATCGGCAAAGATCGTCATCGCCGGTGGCTTCGGCGTCGGTAAGACGACCCTGGTCGGCTCGGTCTCGGAGATCACGCCGTTGACCACCGAGGCGATCATGACGTCGGCCGGTGTGGACGTCGACGATACGCGGCAGGTACCGGGGAAGACGACCACCACGGTCGCCATGGACTTCGGTCGTATCTCCATCGACCGGGATCTGATCCTGTACCTCTTCGGTACCCCGGGCCAGACGCGCTTCTGGTTCATGTGGGACGAGTTGGTCCGGGGTGCGATCGGCGCGGTGGTCCTGGTCGACACCCGTCGGCTCGCGGACTGCTTCGCGGCGATCGACTTCTTCGAGCATCGGCGGTTGCCGTACCTCGTGGCCATCAACTGCTTCGACGGGATGCAGTACCACGATCCGCAGGACGTCCGGGACGCGCTCGCGATCTCCAACGACGTGCCGGTGGTGGCCTGTGACGCCCGGAACCGGGAGTCGACCAAGCACGTGCTCATCTCCCTGGTGGAGTACGTGCTGACCATGCGGCGTTCCCGCGCGGTGACGCCCGCCTGACAGCCCGGCTGACCCGCCCGGTCGCGTCCTGCGCACACCGGGCGGGTTTCGTCGTGCCCGGGACCGTGCCCGGGACGCCCGGGACCGTGCCCAGGAGTGTGCCCGGGACCGTGCTGAGGGCGGCGGCCCGGCGATCGGCGGTCCGGGGGCGGTCCGGCAGTCAGCCGACCGGCCGGCGATCGGGGCCGGTCAGGAGACCCGGATCCAGGCCCCGTTGGTGACCGTGAAGACGCCCAGTGAGTCCGCCGCCATGCCGCCGTGCCGGATCGGCGCGAACGAGTACGCCCCGGCGATGCCCTCGGTCACCTGGCTCTGCAGGTAGGCCCGCAGCCGTCCACGGTCGACACTGCCGGCCAACCGGGCCGCGTTGGCGATCAGGTGCAGCGCGTCCGAACCGTACGGGGCGAAGCCGCTGAACCCGCCGTACTCCCGGATGTAGCGGAAGACGAAGTCCCGCCGGGCCAGGGCAGCGGTGGTGGTGTTGGTGAGGGTCGACCCGCCCAGGGAGGCGGGGTGCACGACAAGGGCACCCTCCATCGCCGCCAGGTATGGCTCGCTCAGGGTCTCCTCGGCCACCGCACCGGCGTCGAAGAGGAGCTGCCCGGTGTAGCCGGTCCGGCGTAGCGCCCGCGCAGCGGCCCCGGAGTTGGGTGCGGTACCCCAGACCACGATTCCGTCCGGACCGCCCTCCACGGCCCGCTCAGCGGCCCCGGCGGGGTCTCCGTCGGTCGCCCCGGGCAGCCGTACGGTGCGTACCAGGTCGATGCCGGCGATCTCCAGGGCGCTGCCCATGGCGCGCACCCCCGAGTCACCGTGCAGGCCGTGCGCGGCGAGCAGGGTGACCCGCCCGAGCTTCTCGGCGCGGGCCAGGCGGGCCAGGCGGCGGGCCACGTCCCCGGCGTCCGGGGTGAGCTTGTAGATGTAGGTGCGCTGGGCCAACGGCAGGACGATACCGTCACCGGCGGCCAGCGACAGGTACGGCACCTGGAGCTTCTGGGCCACCCCGATGATGGCCATCGCGGTCTCCGCGACGGTGCCGCCGACGAGGGCGTGCACACCCTGCACCCGGGCCAGTTCGGTGGCCTGCCGGGCGGCGAGCCCCGGGTCGCCGGCGTTGTCCTGCACCACGAGCCGGAGGGTCCGTCGCAGGTTGCCGACCGGCACCCCGTCCTCGGCGTTCAGCGTCGCCATGCTGATCCGCAGGGCCCGCTCCTGGAGCACGCCGAGCGCCGCCCACCGCCCGCTGAGTTCCAGGCTGGCCCCGACGAGCAACTCCCGCGGCCCCCGGGTGGTGGCCGGACGGGAGCCCGACCCGGAGGCCGGCTCGTCGCTCTGCCCGCAGGCGCCCAGCAGCAGCGTCCCGGCAGCGCCGGCCAGTAGGCCCCGACGGGCCAGTCCACCCCGGCCGGGTACGGCGGTGGCCAGCGTGGAGCTACCAGTCGCCGGTGTCGCCATCTCCGAGCCGCCCCCTCCCTGCCCGACGAACCTGCCGCCGGCTGTCCCGCCGGTATGCTCCCGGCCGCCACATCCCGGCGTCAACATTTCCGGGTGTGGCTATGAACACGCAGGTCAGGCCCGCTTTGTCGGGCGTGGGGTCGGGTCGGGTCAGGTGGTCGGTCGGTACGGGTCAGGAGCGGTATCCGGCCGGCCGGTACTCCGGCTCCCGGTCGTCGTCCCGTTCATCCGGATCGCGGCTGAAGTCCCAGCCGCCCGCCGCCTCCCGGCCCGGGCGACCGCCGACGGCGAAGCCGCCGATCTCCTGCCCGCGCCGCCAGCCACGGAAGTAACCGGTGGTGTTCTCCGCGAGACTCGCCGGATCCCGGACGATCCGCAGGGGACGTTCGTCCCGCAGCGGCGATCCGGGTACCAGGTTGGCCTGCGGCACCCGCTTGGGCAGGCCGGCAGGCGTCTCCGCACCCACCGCCGGGCGGGCCGCCTGCTCGGCGGCACGCCAACCGGTGTCGGCCGTGAACGACCACGGGGCGTCTTCCTCGGCGGGCTGGTCGGTGAACCAGGCGGACCGCGCGGCGGCGAAGATCAGCAGATCGCCGTCCCCCTCGTCGGAGACCGGTGGCGGTCGGTGCTCCACCTTCGGGCGCTCGGCGCGGGCCGACCGCTGGGCACGGGCCTCCTCCTCCCGCTCGACCAGGCGCAGCGGGGGATTGTCCCGGTCGCCGGTGTCCCGCAGGGCCCGGTCGGCCGGCGGGGCCGGCTCCACCAGCCGCAGCGAGGGCGGCTCCGGCGGCAGGTCGTCGGCGAGCCAGGGCGGGGTCACCCGACCCTCACCCGGGGTGACGACGGTGGGCGCGTCCACACTGCGCCCGCCCCGGCCCTCCCGGTCGCTGCGGGCGTACCCACCACCCTGGCCGGCGGTGCTGTCCGCCCGGTCGTCGGAGGGGTTGACCAGCGGCCAGTTGGCCCGGGAGCCGGGCGGCGCGTTCTCCGGCTCGGGGCGTGGCGCCGGTACCGGCACGCTGCGGTCGGTGGCGGAGAAACCGCCGGTGGGCGGGGCCGCCTCGACGTTGGTCCTGGGCCGGGGAGAGATGACCGTGGGCCGTTGCCGTTCGGCGCGGGCGTTGTTGATCGCTGCGGTGGTGAGGGTGGGCCGGAAGGGCTCGCCCGCCTCGGCCGGGGGCACGTTGGGTCGCTGCCCCGACGGCGCGCCGGGCCGCTGCCCGGGAGCCGGCGAGGGACGCTGGCCCGGGGTGATCGGGGTCATCCCCGGCGGTGGCGGCGGTGGGGCGGAGACCGGCCGGTTGGTCGGCGCGTCCACCTGCCGGGCGGCCGGCGGCAGCGCCGGCTCCGGGCGGGTCGGCCGGACCGACGGCGGCGCCGAGACCGGAGGGGTCAGGGCGGCGGCCGGAGCGACCGGTGCCGGGGCGGTGGGCGGCGGTGCCACCGGGCTGGGCGCCACCGGCGGGGGAGCCAGCGGACGCGGTCGCGTCGGCAGGCTGCCGCCGGGGGTCGGCTCGGGACGGCTACGCCGGCCACCGGAGGGCGCCGGTTCGGGCTCGGTGGGTCGCATCGAGTGCATGCCGGCACCGGGAGCGGCCGGCAGCGCCGACGGGGCCTCCCGCAGCGCCGACGGGGCCTCCCGCACCGTCCGACGGGTGGGGAGCGCCGGTGGCGTGGTTACCCGCGCGGAGAGGGTGGCGACGAGGGCGTCGCAACCCGCGTCACAGGCCCGTACGGCGGCCACGGCCTGCCGGACGGTCTCGGCCACGGCCGAGGTGAGAGCGCGGTTGACGGTGGCCCGGCGAGGGGTCTCGGAGATCGCGACCCGCAGGGCGGTCACCGCGTCGCTGATCGTCTCGGCGTCGGCGACCCCGTCCGCCGCCAGATGGGCGGCGATGGCCTCGGCCGCAACCGAGACGTCCTGCCCCCGGGCGGTGGTGCCGCCCAGCATCCCCGGCTCGGGTAGCGCGTCCAGCACGGCCAGGGAGACCGGCTCGGCCGGGTCCGGATAGGCCCGCAGCGCGGCCGGGTACAGCTCGCGGAGCACCTCCCGCAGGGCCACGGCAGCCGAGTGCCGGCCGCTGGCCAGGGCCGCGTGGGCGGCGAGGACCGGCTTGTAACCGGCCAGGTCGCGGGGAGCCGGCAGGGTCACCGCAGAGAGCGCTCCGGCCTGCAGGGCCCGGGCCAGGCCGACGGCACGCCGCTCGGCCGGCGGGGACTGCATCTCCTCCAGCGACTCGTCGTCGGCGAACCGCTCGGCGAAGTCGTCGACCGAGTCGTCGTCGGCGATCGCGAGTGGACGGCCGGCCGCGCTCAACAGCGAGGTGACCATGTGGTCGTCGCTGTCGGCGGCGATCGCCGCGCCACTCGGCCCGCCGGACCGCTCCACCAGCAGCGCCCCGAGCCGGGCGTACCCGGCGGGGTCGTCGCTGATCTCGCAGACGTGCAGGAGCCGGCCTGCGTCGTCGACCACAGCGGACGTCAGCGTCGGACCGGCCGAAGCCGGCCCAGCGGCTGAATCCGCCGAGGCCAGGCCGCAGTACACGCGCACGAGCGCCACGGCGTCGTCCTCCTCCCGGGACCTGGGTCGGGTTCTATACCAGAGTCTGATGCTCCCTGGTACGCGTCAGTCGCGCCAGTCCACGACCGCAGAGATCTTGCCGACAATGGTGCGCCAACCGAGACTTGCGGTTTGTGCCCCGATTTTCTTCAGCCGGCGCCGGGCGAAGATCGCGCCGAGCCCGCCGTTGACTGTGGAGCGCAGCGCCTCGTCCAGATCGTCCAGGCTGGAGCCGCTGGAGAGCATGTCCAGCACCGCCGGCAGGCGCAGCGCGTACGCCAGGTCCCGCGCCACCTCGCCGGCCTCGATGAGCAGGTTCGGGTCCCAGGTGTCGTGCCCGCCGCGCAGGTTCTCCACCACGAGGTCGAGCTCGTAGGCGTCCTCGTCCAGCGGGGCGATGTCCGCCGGGCTGATCCGCTCGACCAGCGCGTCCCAGGTGTCGAGCTGGGTCAGGTCGTTGGCGGCGCCTGACCGGACGAAGCTGACCAGCGCCTCCGGGCTCTTGAAGAGCAGCAGCCGGCCCTGGTGGGTGAGGAAGAGCGGTACCTCCTCGTCGCCGTCCTCGTCCTCGTCGTCTTCGTCCGCGTCGTCCGTGTCGTCCGACCCGTCGGCGTCGGCGTCCGCGTCGGCAGTGGCCCGGCCCTTACGGTCCCGGGGCTTTCCCGCTGCGGCTTCCTCCTCCTCGGCCTCGGCGAGCTGCTCGGCGAACTCCTCGTCGAGGATGACGACCGTCTCGTCGTCCTCCTCCTCGGCCGCCGCCCGGCTGCGGGCCAGGAACGGATCGTCCTGGTCGCGCTCGCCGACGTCGGTCGGGGTCACCTCGCGGGCCGGCCGGTACGCCCGGAGCGTGAAGCCGCTCCCGGCGGGCAGCGCGATCTCGACGGGGTCGATGCGCAGCTCTTCCCAGAGCCCGCGGTCGGCGGTGCCGTCCGTCGCCGTCTCGTCGTCGCGCTCGTCGGGGTCGTGCGACCCGGCGGCCTCGTCGAGCTCGGGCTCGTCGGCGTCGGGTCGTGGGGACGACTGGCGGGCCACGCTGACCTCCGTGTGGACTCAGGTTGCGTACTCGCCGGTAATCCTGCCGGTCGAGTGACTCTGCGCACATACCCTAGTGGTCGGCCTCGCCGTCCCGATGGCCGCACCCCATCGGTCCGAATGGTGGTGCCCGGTTGGCGAACCGCCGAACTATTAGTAGCCTCTCTACCTATGAAGGCGCAGGCGCTGCACGGACACCTCGACGCGCTGCTGCTCGCGGTGCTGGAGGGCGGCGCCCTGCACGGTTACGCGATCATCGAGGCGCTGCGGGCGCGTAGTGGCGGCAGCCTCGACCTGCCCACCGGCACGGTCTATCCCGCGCTGCGCCGGCTTGAGCGCGCCGGGTACGTGGACAGTTCCTGGAGCACCGTGGGCGGCCGGGAACGGCGCACCTACCAGCTCACCGGGGCGGGACGGCAGGCGCTGGCCGCCGAGCGGACGAGCTGGCACGAGTTCCGCTCGACCATCGGCCGCTTCCTCGACTCCGGCGGTACCCCCGCCGCGCCCATCTGACCGCCGGCCGCCCGGTCCGGCACCGCCGCCGGTAGCCCTGTCTGGCACCGCCGCCGGCTCAGCGGGTCGCCGCCAGCCAGGAGTGGGCCGCCCGGCCCAGCCAGACGTATCCGGTGCCGATCACGAGCAGACCCACGATCATCGGTGGCCAGGTCAGCGCGGCCTCCCACAACCCGAGCGACCAGGCGTAGATCCCGGCCCCGGCGGCGCCGGCCAGCAGCAGCGTCCCGGTGAGGCCGTACCCGAGCGAGCGGATCAGGCCGACCGGTCCCGTGCCACCCCGCCGGGCATCCCAGCCGAGCAGCGCCCAACTGGCCACCGCGAGCAGGGCCGCCCCCACCCAGAGCCAGTTCAGCGAGGCGGAGAGCAGCAGGTAGCCGGCGGGCGGTCGGGGGCCGTCACTCCAGCTCGACCCACGCCAGGTGAGGTCACCGGCCACGGTGAGCACCCCGGCCACCGCCACGACCCGTACCGACAGGACACGCAGCGCCGCAGCGGCCAGCTCCCGCTGGTACGCCGGTGCCAGCTCGGCCGGATCCCCGAACTCGGCCACCGCGCGGCGCTGCGCCGCCCGCCCGTCCATTCCGGCCCGGGTGTACGCCTCGACCGCGTCGGCCAGGCTGTCCCGCACCTCGTGCACCAGATCGCTGCGCAGCCGGGCCGGGCCGCGCAGCCGCCGGTCGAGCGTGCGGACGTACTCGTCCACGATGCTGGAAGTCGCCCCCATGGGCGCCGAGCCTGTCACGCCGGACGGCCCCCTGCTGTCCGGGGCGACCCTGGTCCGTCCCGGAGATGCGGGATCAGGGTGCCACCCGGGTCGGGTCCGGCGGTCGGCGCGGAGGTACCGGGCAGGAGGTCAGCGGGAGAGGCCGGTCAGGAGGTCAGGGCGGTGTAGCCGCGCTCGGCCACCTCCTGGAGGCGCCACTGGTCCCGGTACCAGCCGGAGGCCGCGACCAGGTCGGCGTGCCGGCCCCGCTGGACCACCCGACCGCCGTCCAGCACCAGGATCTCGTCGAAACCGGCCAACCCCGGCAGCCGGTGGGTGACCAGCAGCACCGAGTGCCGGGCCGGAACGGCGGCGAGCGCGGAGTCGAGCACCGCATCGGCCGCTGCCGGGTCCAGACCCTCGGTGGGCTCGTCGAGCAGCAACAGGGCCGGTTCGGCGAGCAGCGCCCGGGCCAGCGCCAACCGTTGCCGCTGGCCCCCGGAGAGCTGCCCGCCCTCCTCGCCGACCATCGTGTCCCAGCCTGCCGGCTGCTGGCGTACCCAGTCGTGCAGGCCGGCCGCCGTGACGGCCCGGTCGAGGTCGTCCACGCCCGCGTCCGACCGGCCGAGCAGCAGGTTCTCCCGTACCGAGGCGTGGAAGACGTGCGCATCGGCGAGCAGGCCACCGACCGCCCGGGGCAGGTGTCCCGCCGGCAGGTCCGCCAGCTCGACCCCGTCCACGGTGACCCGTCCGGCGGTCGGGCGGACCGCTCCGGTCAGTACGCCGAGCAGGGTGCTCTTGCCGGCGCCGCTGGTGCCCACCACCGCGACCCGGCTGCCCGGGGGCAGGTCCAGGCTGACCCGGTCCAGCGCGGGCGGGACGCCCTCCCGGTAGCGCACCACGACCTCGTCGAGCATCCAGTGCCGTTCGTCGGGTACCCCCTCGGCGCCCGGCCCGGCGGGTGTCGGCGCCGTCGCCGGGGCGGAATCGATCAGCTCCGCGATCCGGCCCAGTCCGGCCCGCAGCTGGATCCACTGCCGGGCGGAGCCGACCAGGGCCAGGGCCATCTCCACGGCGGCCAGACTGCCTACCGCGAGCACCCCGACCAGTACCCCACCGACACCGGCGCCGAGCGCGACGATCACGACCCCGGCTGCGGTCACCCCGGCCACCAGCACCCCGGCACCGTCCACGGCGAAGCCGGCCAGCGCCAGCCGCCGTTCCAGCCGGGCCAACCGGCCGGCCCGTTCCTCGGCCCGGCGCAGCGCCGCCGGCTGGGCCCCGAAGGCGGCCAGGTCGGCCGCACCCTGGGTGAGGTCGACGGTGTCCACGGCGAGCGCACCGCGCAGCGGCGCGAGCTGGGCGGCGGTACGGCGGCTCAGCGCGGTCGCCGTCACCGGCAGCACCATCCCGGCCAGCAGCAGCCCGGCGGCGAGCACCAGTGCCGCGACCGGGGAGACCAGCGCCGTGCCGGCCACCGCGAGCACACTCACCACTGCGGCGGCGGCCCCCGGTACGACCACCCGGAGCAGCAGGTCCTGCCCGGCCTCCACGTCCGAGACCAGTCGGCTCAGCGCGTCCCCGGACCGGTCGGTGGCGGCCGGCGGCCGGGCGGCGAGGCTGGCGAAGACGCGGGTCCGCAGGTCGGTGACGATCCGCAGGACCGCGTCGTGCCCGGCGAGCCGTTCGGTGTAGCGCAGCACGCCCCGGCTGATCGCCAGCGCCCGGACCGCGACGATCGCCACGGTCAACGTGTCCAACGGGGGGCGTCCGGCGGCGCTGACCAGCAACCAGGTGGCCGTGGCCATCAGGGCCAGCCCGGCCAGTTCGGTGGCGGCGGCGAGCAGCCCGGCCCCGATCAGCCGGCCGAGATAGGGCCGGGCCAGCCGGAGTACGGCCCGTTCGGCGGCGAGGCCCACCCGCCCGCGTCCCGGCTGCCGGTCGGTCCGTTCCGTCCGTTCCGTCCCCAAGCCTCCGCCTCCGCTGATGCCACCGGCTCCGGCCGTGCCCGCGCTTCCGCTCATGCCACCGGCTCCGGACTGGTCAGCTCGGTCACCCGGCCGTCGTCGACCCGCAGCACCCGGTCGGCGGCGTCCAGCAGTGCCGGCCGGTGCGCGACCAGCAGGGCGGTACGACCGGCGACCAGCCGGCGGGTCGCGTCCAGCACGGCGGCCTCGCTCGCAGCGTCGAGCCGGGCGGTGGGCTCGTCGAGCAGGATGAGGTCGGCGTCCCGGAGGAAGGCCCGGGCCAGCGCGATCCGCTGCCGCTGGCCGCTGGCCAGCCCGTACCCGCGTTCGCCCAGCTCGGTGTCGACCCCGTCGGGCAGCGCGGCGACCACCTCGTCCAGCGCGGCGGCCCGCAGCGCGGCGTCGACCGCCTCCGGGGTCGCGTCCGGGGCGCCGAGCCGGACGTTGTCGGCGACCGAGGCGGCGAAGAGGTGCGCCCGCTGCGGTACCCAGGCGACCCGGCGCCGCCAACCGTCGAGGTCGACCCCGGTCAGGTCGACGCCGTCCACGGTGATCCGGCCCCCGGTCGGGGTGACGAAGCCGAGGAGCAGGTTGAGCAGCGTGCTCTTGCCGGCCCCGCTCGGCCCGACCACGGCGATCCGCTCCCCGGGCCGGATGGTCAGGGTGACGTCCCGCAGCGCGGTGGTCCGGTCGTAGGCCACGGTGACGGACTCGAACCGGATCTCACCGGGACCGTCCGGGGCAGGTGTTAGGAGGGGGCCCTTCCTATCGTTTTCTGTTGTATAGGGGGCCCTTCCTTGCACTCCGGCTTCGACGCTCAACGCCTCGTCGAGCGCGGTCAGCCCCTCCATGCTGGCGTGGAACCGGCTGCCGGCGGCCCGCAGCGGGAGGTACGCCTCCGGGGTGAGCAGCAGGATCAGCAGCGCGGTGGAGAGGGTCAGCCCGCCACCGAGCAGCCGGATGCCGACCGGTACCGCCACCAGGGCGACCGACAGGGTGGCGACCAGCTCCAGGACCAGTGCCGACAGGAACGCGATGCGCAGGGTCCGCATGGTGGCCACCCGGTGCCCGTCGGCCATCCGGCGGACCACCTCGACCTGGGCGTCGGCCCGGCCGAACAGCCGCAGGGTGGGCAGCCCGGCCACCATGTCCAGGAAGTGCCCGCCGAGCCGGGCCAGCCGTCGCCACTGCCGTTCGGTGGCGGCCTGCGCCTGCCAGCCGAGCAGGGCGCCGAAGACCGGGATCAACGGCAGGGTCACCGCGATGATCAGCGCGGACGACCAGTCCGCGAAGACCAGCCGGGCGAGCACCGCGACGGGCACGGTCACGCTGAGCACCAACTGCGGCAGGTAGCCGGTGAAGTAGGCGTCCAGGGCGTCCAGGCCGCGCCCGGCGAGGGTGGCGAGCCGGCCGGTCTGCTGGCCGGCCAGCCAGCCCGGTCCGCGCTGCCCGACGGCGGCGAGCAGGTCGGCCCGGAGCGCCGCCTTGACGGTGGCCGCAGTACGGGCCGCCACCACGCCCTGCCCCCAGACCACCGCCGCCCGGCCGGCGACGGCGACCACGAACCCGGCCAGCGCCACCCGGTCCAGCCCACCACCGGCCGCTGCCGCCAGCAGCGCGGCCAGCGCGGTCGCCTGGCCGACGACCAGGATCGCGGTGAGCCCGCCGAGCCCGCCGAGCACGGCGAGCTGGCGCCGGGTCGCGGGGACCCGGCGCAGCAGACGCGGGTCGAAGGGGCGGCGGTTCACCAGTACACCGGGGCCCTGCCGTCGATCCGTCCGCGGAACATCCACCAGCTCATCAGCTGGAAGCCTAGTAGGGCCGGCAGGAGCGGTGCCGCCAGCCAGCCCAGCAGGCGCAGGGTGGGCGGGCTGGCCGCCGCGTCGGCCACGGTCAGGCTCGCCGCCGGATCGACCGTGGAGATCAGGGCGTAGGGCCAGATGGTGGTGGCGATCAGCAGGACCGGTAGGGCGAGCGCGGTCGCGGTGGCGGCGAACGCCACCCCGGGCCGCCGCCGGGCGAGGGCGGCGCGGGCCACCAGCAGCGCCGTGACCAGCAGCACCGGCAGGAGTACGGCGGCAGCCGGCTGGTGCGCGTTGGCGCGTACCGGCTCGGCGAGCAGGCCCACGACGGTGGCCGCGGCGACCGTGGTGACCGCCACCGGTACCAGCCGGCGGGCGGTCCGGCCGGCCGCCTCCGCCGCGCTGCCCGGCAGCCGGAGCGCGAGGAACGTGGCGCCGTGCACCGCGACCAGCGTGACCAGGGTGAGACCGGTCGCGGCGACGAACGGGGTGAGCAGGTGGGTGACCCCGGCGACGTGTCCGTCGGCGTCCATCGGTACGCCCTGGAGCAGCCCGGCGAGCACCGCGCCCCAGCCGAACGCGGCCAGTACGCTGCCGACGGTGATCAGCCGGTCCCACCGGTACCGGCCCCGCTCACCCGCCGCGCGGCTGCGTAGCTGCACCGAGGCGGTGACCGTCATCACCCCGGCGAGGGCGGTCGCCACGGCCGGGTAGAAGCCGGAGAGCAGTTCCCCTTCGAGCATCGGGAACGCGCCGAACAGGATGCCTGCGGTGGCGACCAGCCAGACCTCGTTGCCGAGGAAGAACGGGCCGAGTGCGTTGAGTGCCCGGCGTCGCCCGGTCGCCCCGTCGGCCCGGGTGAGCAGCAGCCCGACCCCGTAGTCGTAGCCACCGAGCACCAGATAGGTGGCGAAGAACGCGCCGAGGACGGCGTACCAGAACAGTTCCACGTCGGCTCTCCTGCTCCTCAGGCCGGTACCGGCGCGAACCGGCTGTTGTCGGGGTGGTCGGTGGGGTCGCGGAACGGGTCACCGTCCGGTCCGGCCGGCTCGGCGCCGGGTGGCCGGCCCAGGGCCGGGTCGTGTGCGCCCCGGGCGGCGTGCCGGGCGATCAGCGTCCAGTTGGCGACCGTGAGCGCGCCGAGCAGCAGGCTGAAGCCGAGGAAGGAGACGAGCATCACGCCGCCGTCGACGCCGGAGACCGCCCGCTCGACCGGGAGCAGCCCGTACGCCATCCAGGGCTGGCGGCCGACCTCGCGGGTCAGCCAGCCGAGGATCGATGCGACGAACGGCAGCGGTACGGCCAGCAGCAGCAGGTAGAGCGGGAAGCGCAGCCGGATCAGCCAGTCCCGGTACAGCAGCGGTACCAGGAACACCAGCAGGCCCAGCCCGAGGCCGATCAGGATCATGAAGCCGAGGCCGACGTTGGCCAGTACCGGTGGGGTGTAGTCGCCAGGGCCGAACCGGGCGGTCCAGTCGGCGATGGCGGCGTCCTTCGCGGCCTCGCTGCCGTACTTGGTGGGCTGGACCGGGCCGACCACGCCGAACTGGGCGAACCCGAAGCCCTGCACGAAGATCACCCCGACGGTGGCGGTGACCAGCCCGATCCGCAGCGACTTCCGGAACAGTTCGAAGTCCGGGGTACGCCGGATCAGGTGCCAGGAGCTGATCCCGGCCATCAGCATGCCGCCGGTGAGCAGCGCGGCGGCGAGGACGTGCCCGAGGGCCATGCCGAGGGTGGGGTTGGTCAGCAGCGCGGAGAAGTCGGTCAGGTGGGCGATCCCGTTGCGTACCTCGTAGCCGACCGGGTTCTGCAACCACGAGTTGGCCACCATGACCCAGAAGGCGGAGGCGTACGCGGTCAGCGCCACGCCCCAGAGCAGGGCGAGGTGGACGCCCCGGTGCAGCCGGTGCCACCCGAAGATCCACATGCCGAGGAAGGTCGACTCCAGGAAGAAGGCGACCAGGGTCTCCATGGCCAGCGGGGCGCCGAAGACGTTGCCGACGTGGCGCGACAGGCCGCTCCAGTTCAGTCCGAACTGGAACTCCATCAGGATGCCGGACGCGATGCCGAGCACGTAGTTGATCACGTAGAGGGTGCCCCAGAACCGGGTCAGCCGTTCGTAGACCGGTTTGCGGGTGATCGTCCAGGCGGTCTGGAGGTAGAGCAGCAGGGTGACCAGGCCGAGGGTGACCAGCACGAAGAGGAAGTGGATCGAGGTGGTGGTGGCGAACTGCAGGCGCGCGAGGAGGAGCGGGTCCACGGCCATCCTCTCAAGGGTTGGCTTCCTTGTCATAGGGAGCCTACACGTAGCCGCTCTACATATATCTACTACGTTGCGTCGTAGATGAGGGTAGGGGAGGGCCGGGGATGCTGGGCCGGAGGGAATCAGTTGAGGAAGAGCGAAACCGGCAGGGCGACCAGCAGGGTCGCCACGCTCAGTGCGGCCGTACCGAGCAGCCGGGGCGGACGCCCGGGGACGACCAGCCGCTGCACCCGTACGTCGAGGTCGGTGTCACCGAGGCCGAGCGCGCCGGCCGGGGTGATCCGGTGCCCGGCGGCGGCGAACCGGCGCAGCGCGTCGGCCAGCGGTGCCTCGGCATGCAGCTTGCGCGCCTTGTCGTCGGCCCGCATCTCGACCAGCAGCGCCACCCGCTGGTGCGCCGCCTGTACCCAACCGAACCACGGCAGGGCCCGGCGCAGTGCGGTGAACGGGAGCAGTACCAGGTCGTGCCGCTCGTCGGCGTGCGCCCGCTCGTGGCTGAGTACCGCGGCCAACTCGGCCCGGCTGAGCAGGTCGAGCGTGCCGGCGCTGACCACCACCCGGGGGCGTACCCCGGGCAGGCAGTACGCCGCCGCGCTCGGATGGTCCAGGACCAGCGCACCCGGCGCGGCCGGGTCGTCCCGGGCGACCAGGGCCAGCAGGTCCCGGTGCCGCCGCTGGGCGCGGACCGTACCGAGGATGCTGCGGAAGGTCGTGGTGAGCAGCACCGCGCCGATGCCGACGCCCACGCCGACCAGCCCGAGCTGTACGACGCCGAGCCCGGCCGGCAGAGTGTCCCGGCCCAGGTCACGCCCGAGCGCGAGCAGGGCGCTGCCGGTCGGCCGGTCGTAGACCGCCATACCGAGCGCCATCGGCAGGCCGATCGCGGAGAGGCCGAGCGCCAGCCCGACCGCCTGCCAGCAGACGATCGCCACCCGGGGGCTGCGCCAGGTCCAGGTCGACCGGCTGAGCACCTGGGCCGTCAGCCAGCAGGCCAGGATCGTCGCGGCGAAGTGCAGCGCGTACGCCACGGATCGGCCCTACCGCTCCGCTGCCTCGTCGGCGAGCGCCGGTGCCGTCCGGTCGACGCCGGCCGGCCCCTCGGTGACGGCCGCTGCCTCGTCGGCGAGCGCCGCCCGCAGCACCTCCGCCTCGGTGCCGCTTACCGAGCGGGCGAAGCGGACCAGAGCTGCGTCCCGGCTGCCACCGAGATCGAGGGCGTCGAGCATGAGTTGGGCGATGTACGCCTCACGGGTGGCGGTCGGCCGGTAACTCCAGGCCCGCCCCTCCCGTTCCCGCTGCACCATGCCCTTGCCGGCGAGCCGGTCCAGCACGGTCATCACGGTGGTGTACGCCAGTTCCCGCCCGTCCAGGGCGTCGGCCACCTCACGGACGGTCACCCCGCCGGCCGCGCCGGGGTTGCGGTCCCACAGCACGTCCATCACCGCACGTTCGAGGTCACCGAGTCGCGTCACGGGACCAAGCCTACCGTGTGTAGTAGATCGACCGGCGCCCCCGCCCGCCCCGCCTGCCGCCCGCCCTGCCTGCCCCGCCCGGTTGCCGCTCCGCCCGCCCGCTCTACCCGGTTGATCATGAAGTTATTGCCGCCCGGATCGGCGTGTCGCGACAATAACTTCATGATCAACGCTGGGGGCGCCCGGCGCCCGGCGCGGGGCGGTGGGGCGGTGGCGGTGGGGGTCAGACGCCCTTGGGGTGCCAGACGGTCTTGGTCTCCAGCAGGGCGGTCATCCGGCCGGTGCCGGGATCGGCGGTCCAGTCGACCGGACCGGCCGGCGGACGCAGTACCCGCTTGAGGGTCCCGGCAGCGGCCTCCTCCAGGGACTTCGCCAGGGCCGGGTCGGTGACCCCGGTCAGGTCCAGGGCGTTGACGTCGGCGTGACTCGCCAGCCAGGGCGCGGTCTCGGCGGCCCGCCCGGTGAGCAGGTTGACCACTCCACCCGGCAGGTCACTGGTGGCCAGCACCTCGGCCAGGGTGATTGCCGCCAACGGCCGCTCCTCGGCGGCCAGTACGACGACGGTGTTGCCGCTGACGATGGCCGGGGCGATCACGCTGACCAGGCCGAGCAGGGCCGAGTCGGCGGGCGCGACCACGGCGACCACCCCGGTCGGCTCCGGCGCGGAGAGGTTGAAGTACGGCCCGGCGACCGGGTTCGCGCCGCCGTACACCTGGGCGAGCTTGTCGGACCAGCCGGCGTACCAGACCCAGCGGTCGATCGCCGCGTCCACCTCGTCGGCCGGTACGCCCAGCGCGACGAACTGCCCGCGCCGACCCTCCAGCATCTCGGCGATCCGGTAGAGGATCTGACCCCGGTTGTACGCGGTCGCCCCCGACCACCCCTTGACCGCCGCGCGGGCCGCGACCACCGCGTCCCGGGCGTCCTTGCGGGAGGCCAGCGCCACGTTCGACTGCTCCACGAGATACGACCGTCCCGACTCGCTGCGGGGGAACTTCCCGCCGATGAAGAGCTTGTACGTCTTGCGTACCGCGACCCGCTCAGACATTGAGGTAGGCCTCCAGCCCGTGCCGGCCGCCCTCGCGACCGTAGCCCGACTCCTTGTAACCGCCGAACGGCGAGGTCGGGTCGAACTTGTTGAACGTGTTCGCCCAGACCACCCCGGCGCGCAGCCGGTCGGCCATCCAGAGGATCCGGGAACCCTTCTCCGTCCAGATCCCGGCCGACAGCCCGTACGGGGTGTTGTTGGCCTTTTCCACCGCCTCGGCCGGGGTACGGAAGGTCAGCACCGACAGCACCGGCCCGAAGATCTCCTCCCGGGCGATCCGGTGGGCCTGGGTGACCCCGGTGAAGATGGTCGGGGCGAACCAGAAACCGCGCTCTGGCAGCGTGCACTCCGGCGACCAACGCTCGGCACCCTCGGCCGAGCCGATGTCGGACAGTTCGCGGATCCGGTCGAGCTGGGCGGCCGAGTTGATCGCGCCGATGTCGGTGTTCTTGTCCAGCGGGTCACCGACCCGCAGCCGGGCCATCCGGCGTTTCAGTGACTCCAGCACCGGCTCGTACACCGACTCCTGGATCAGCAGCCGGGAGCCGGCGCAGCAGACGTGCCCCTGGTTGAAGAAGATTCCGTTGACGATCCCCTCCACCGCCTGGTCGACCGGGGCGTCGTCGAAGACGATGTTCGCCGCCTTGCCGCCCAGCTCCAGGGTGAGCTTCTTGCGGGTACCGGCCACCGAGCGGGCGATGGCCCGCCCGACCTCGGTCGAGCCGGTGAACGCGACCTTGTCCACCCCGTCGTGTTCGACCAGGGCCCGGCCGGTGTCACCGGCGCCGGTGACGATGTTCACCACGCCGGGCGGCAGGTCGGCCTGCTGGCAGATCTCGGCGAAGAGCAGCGCGGTCAGCGGGGTGGTCTCGGCCGGCTTGAGCACCACCGTGTTGCCGGCGGCCAGCGCCGGGGCGATCTTCCAGGCCAGCATCAGCAGCGGGAAGTTCCACGGGATGACCTGCGCGGCCACTCCGAGCGGTCGCGGGTCGGCGCCGAAACCGGCGTACGGCAGCTTGTCGGCCCAGCCGGCGTAGTAGAAGAAGTGCGCGGCGACCAGCGGCAGGTCGACGTCCCGGGACTCCTTGATCGGCTTGCCGTTGTCCAGCGACTCCAGCACCGCCAGCTCGCGGGAGCGCTCCTGGATGATCCGGGCGATCCGGTAGAGGTACTTCGCCCGGTCCCGTCCCGGCATCGGACCCCAGACCTGCTCGTACGCCGCGCGGGCGGCGCGGACCGCGCGGTCCACGTCGGCCGGACCGGCCTCGGCGATCTCGGCGAGGACCTCCTCGGAGGCCGGGTTGATCGACTTGAAGGTGCCGCCGTCACCCGGGTCGACGAACTCGCCGTTGATGAAGAGCCCGTACGACGACCTGATCTCCACCACCGAGCGGGACTCGGGAGCGGGCGCGTATTCGAACATTCGTCAGTCCAGGGTGAAGTAGTCGGGACCGGAGTACGTGCCGGTCTTCAGCTTGGTGCGCTGCATCAGCAGGTCGTTGAGGAGCGTGGAGGCACCGAACCGGAACCAGTCCGGGTCCAGCCAGTCGGCCCCGACGGTCTCGTTGACCATGACCAGGTACTTGATGGCGTCCTTGGTGGTGCGGATCCCGCCGGCCGGCTTCACGCCCACCTGCCGTCCGGTGGCGGTGCGGAAGTCCCGGACCGCCTCCAGCATCACCAGCGTCACCGGCGGGGTGGCGGCCACCGGGACCTTGCCGGTGGAGGTCTTGATGAAGTCGCCGCCGGCCAGCATGGCCAACCAGGAGGCGCGCCGTACGTTGTCGTAGGTGGCCAGTTCGCCGGTCTCCAGGATCACCTTGAGGTGGGCGTCCCCGCACGCGGCCTTGACCTCGACGATCTCGTCGTAGACCGCTTTGTAGCGGCCGGACAGGAAGGCCCCCCGGTTGATTACCATGTCGATCTCGTCGGCACCGGCGGCCACCGCCGCCCGGGTGTCGGCGGTCTTCACCGCGAGCGGGGCCTGCCCGGACGGGAACGCGGTGGCCACGCTGGCCAGGTGCACCTTGGAGCCACGCAGCACCTCGGCGGCGTACGGGACCATCGACGGGTAGACGCAGACCGCACCGACGTGCGGGCAGGACGGGTCGGCCGGGTCCGGGCGGAGTGCCTTGGCCGAGAGCGCCCGCACCTTGCCGGGGGTGTCCGCTCCCTCCAGAGTGGTCAGATCGACCATCCGGATGGCCAGGTCGATCGCCCACGCCTTGGCGGTGGTCTTGATGGAACGGGTGCCGAGCTGGGCCGCCCGCTGCTCAGCGCCGACCTGGTCGACGCCGGGCAGCCCGTGCAGGAAGGCCCGCAGGGTGGCCTCGGATCGCCCAAGTTCGGACAGGTCGGACCGGTCCGACGTCGTTGTCGCCGTCATGCCAGGCAGTCTACGCACCCCGACGCGGCGTGATCTTGATCACCGACGTAGGTTGGGCTTTCGTGGACGTACTCGTTGTTGACCATCCGCTCGCTCAGGCGCGACTGACCGCCATGCGGGACGAGCGCACCGACTCCGCGACATTCCGGGCGTCGCTGCACGAACTCACCACCATGCTGGTGTACGAGGCTGCGCGGTCCTTCCCGATCGAGCGGTACCCGGTGCAGACCCCGGTGACCGCGACCGAGGGCACCCGGCTGGCCAACCCGCCGCTGCTCGTACCGGTCCTCCGGGCGGGCCTGGGCATGGCCGACGCCGCGCTCGGGCTGCTCCCCGAGTCCTCCATGGGCTTCGTCGGGCTGGCCCGCGACGAGGAGACCTACGAGCCCCGCGCCTACATGGAGTCGCTGCCCCGCGACCTCGCCGGCCGTCCGGTGCTGGTCCTCGACCCGATGCTCGCCACCGGCGGCTCGCTGGAGCACTGCTGCCGGCTGCTCGCCGAACGGGGCTGCACCGACATCACCGTGCTCTGCGTCCTCGCCGCACCGGTCGGCATCGAGCGCCTTGAGCGTTCCGGCCTGCCGTTGCGCCTGGTCACCGCGTCGATCGACGAGAGGCTCAACGATCGGATGTTCATCGTGCCGGGGCTCGGGGACGCCGGTGACCGGCAGTTCGGCGGCATGCCGCGCTTCTGACCCGGCCACCGGGTGACGGGAGTGCGGGCGCAGTGCACGGGAGGGCAGTGCACGGGAGATTGGTGCGCGCCGTGCGTCTAACCGCTACCGTTCCGGGCCATGACAGGTGTTGCGCTCGCCGAGGAGCTGCTGCTGCTCGCGTACGACGACGAGACGGGTAAGGCGACCACCTCGCGGATTGGTCTGGATCTCGGGATGGCCGCCGCGGTGCTGGTGGAACTGGCCCTGGCCGGTCGGGTCGCCTACGCCGACGGCATGCTCGTGGTCACCGACCCGACCCCGACCGGCGAGCCGATCCTGGACGGGGTGCTCAGCCGGATGGCGGCCGACACCCCGCACAGCCCGGCGTCCTGGGTGCAGCGCCTGCGGCACGGTCTGCGCGACGCGATCCTCGGCGACCTGTGCGACCGGGGCGTGGTCCGCGACATCGACGAGACCGAGCTGGGTTTCATCCACGTCCACCGGTATCCGGCGGTCGACGGCACCGTCGAGGCGGACGCCCGGCGCCGGCTCGCCACCGCCCTCACCGGCGACGACGTACCGGACGAGCGGACCGCCGCGCTGGCCACCCTGGTCGCCGCGTCCCGGATGGAACCGGCGCTCCGGCTGGACGGTGCGGCGGCGGTCAACGCGCGCAGCCGGCTGGACGAGATCGCCGGCGGTGCCGGGTTCTCCGGCACGGTCAGCCTGGAGGAGTCGGTGGTCCGTCCCTCGGTGGCGCTGGTGATCGCCGCGCTCGGCCAGGCCATCGACGCCGCGCTCGGCCCCCGCGCCTAGGCGTTCACAGGGCCCAGGTGTTAACAAGGGCCCCTTCCTATACCGAAAGCGATAAGAAGGGGCCCTTCCTTACATGTCACATGCCGAGGGCGGCCGCAACCTCCGTACGTAGCGCTGCCACCGCGTCGGCGGCCCGGGAGCGCGCTGCGGCGACATCGCCGTCCGGCACCGGCTCCACCACCTCCAGGTACGCCTTGAGCTTCGGTTCGGTGCCGGAGGGGCGGATTACCACCCGGGCCGAGTCGGTGCGCAGGATCAGCACGTCCGCCTCGGGGAGCAGGTCCTGTACCCCGGTGACCGCCACCCCGAGCAGGGTCGCCGGGGTGGCCACGCGTACCCGGGCCATCGCGGCGGCGATCTCCCGCAGATCGGTGACCCGGACCGAGTACTGGTCGGTCAGGTGCACGCCGAACTCGGCGGCCAGTTCGTCGAGGCGGTCGGCGAGCGTACGTCCCTGCGCCTTCAGCCCGGCGGCCAGCTCGGCGACGGTCAGCGCGGCGGTGATGCCGTCCTTGTCCCGTACGTGGTCCGGGGCGACGCAGTAGCCGAGCGCCTCCTCGTAGCCGTAGACCAGTCCACCGTCGTCCCCGCCGGCCCGGACGATCCACTTGAACCCGGTCAGCGTCTCGGCGTAGTCCACGCCCCGGGCGGTGCACATCGAGCGCAGCAGCGACGACGAGACGATCGTGGTGGCGTAGCGCCCCTGCACGCCCCGGCGCATCAGGTGGTCGGCGAGGAGCGCACCGACCTCGTCGCCGTGCAGCATCCGCCAGCCGCGTACCGCGTCCCGGACCACCACCGCGCACCGGTCGGCGTCCGGGTCGTTGGCGATCGCCAGGTCGGCGTCGATGCTGTTGGCGAGCGCCACCAGCAGGTCCACCGCCCCCGGTTCCTCCGGGTTGGGGAAGCTGACGGTGGGGAACGCCGGGTCCGGGTCGGCCTGCCGGGCGACCACCCCCGGCACCCCGAATCCGGCCCGGACGAAGGCGGCGGTCAGCACCGCCGCCCCGACTCCGTGCAGCGGGGTGTACGCCACTTTCAGTGACCGTGGGCCGTCCGGTGCGACGACTGCGGCGGCCGAGTCCACGTAGGAGGCGGCCAGGTCGTCGCGGAGCACCTCACCGGGCGCCCCGAGGGGTACCTCGGCGAGCGTGCCCACCGCCCGGATGGCCGCCTCGATCTCCGCGTCCACCGGGGGGACGATCTGCGCGCCGGCACCGGCCGGGCCGCCCAGTTCGGCGCCGAGGTACACCTTGTAGCCGTTGTCCTGGGGCGGGTTGTGACTCGCGGTCACCATCACCCCGGCGGCGGCACCGAGTTTGCGCACCGCGTACGCCAGCACCGGGGTGGGCAACGGGCCGGGCAGCAGCAGCGCGGCCCGGCCGGCGCCGGTGGCCACCTGTGCGGTGCGCTCGGCGAACGCCTTCGAGCCGTGCCGGGCGTCGTACCCGATGACCAGCGGGCCGCTCGCGTCGCGAGCGGCGAGCCAGTTGACCAGCCCGGCCGCGGCCTGGGTGACCACCGCAAGGTTCATCCCGTTGGGGCCGGCCCGCAGCGGGCCGCGCAGCCCGGCGGTGCCGAAGGTCAGCGGGCCGGCGAACCGGTCGGTCAGTTCGGTCGCGCTGCCGGGCAGCCGATCGAGGAGTTCGCGCAGCTCGTCCCGGGTGGCCGGGTCCGGATCGTCGTCGAGCCAGCGCTGCGCCCGGTCCCGAAGGTTGTCGATATCGTGGTCAGTGGTCTCCGCCGCCATGCCCCTTGATAGCACGGCGGCGGATCACCACTGTCCGCTTCCCCCCGGCGCTCAGTTCGCCGAGGTCAACTGGAACGACTTCACCATCTCGTCGAAGATCGGCTTGCTCTCGGCGAACTTCGCCTCGGTCGAGGTCAGGTAGAACGAGTACGCCTTGCCACCGGTGACCACCCCGCGCCACACGCCGTGCCGCATGGTGTCACCCTCGCCGCAGTTGTACTCGAACTCGGCGGCCGGCTTGCCGGCCAGCTCCACCTCGGTCATGGCGAGCTGCTTGTACGGCTTGACGCAGGAGGTGCTCCGGGTCTGTAGCCCGTTCTCCGCAACCTCGGCCCAGCGCATCGAGGTGGTGCGGAAGTCCTCGGTGATGATCCGGACCTTGCGGCCGGGGTCCTCGGGGTCGATGTAGTCGGTGTACGACTTGCCGGTGGTCTTATTCCAGCCCTTCGGTACCAGCATCGAGATGCCGCGCGCCGAGTGCTGCTGCATCTCCGGCGCGGTGGCGGCCGGGGCGGTCGCGCTCGGCGGGCCGGCCTGCGGGGGCGGTGGCGGCTCGTCCGAGCCGCCGGAGAGCGCGAAGACCCCGATCAGCAGCAGTACGGCGACGCCACCGGCGGCGGCGAGCTGGACCTTGCGCGGCCAGCCCTGCACGGTGCGCAGCACCCCGGAGATCCCGGCTGGCTTCCGCGCCGGGCCGTCGCCACCGCCGGTGGTGCCGGGGGCGGTCCACGGCTGGCCGGTGCCCGGCACGGTCCACTGGCTGCCACCGGGCGTGCCGTAGGTGGCGGGGGCGGGCGATCCGCCCGGGGTACCGCCGAACAGCGAGCCCACCGGGGCCGGGCCGCCCCGGGCCCCACCGAACGCCGCCGCGATCGGGGCGGGGCCGGCCGGGGCCGGACCGGCGGGTTTGCCACCGGACAGTCCGCCCATCTGCTGGGTGGCCGCGCCGAACTGGCCGCCCGTTGCCCCGCCGAACTGCCCGGCAGTGCCCTGCCGACTGATCCGCTGGGTCGGCTCCGGGCTACCGATCCGCTGGGTCGGTTCCGGGCTACCGATCCGCTGGGTCGGTTCCGGGCTACCGATCCGCTGGGTCGGCTCCGGGCTACCGATCCGCTGGGTCGGCTCCGGGCCACCGATCCGCTGGGTCGGTTCCGCGCCGCTGACCTGCTGGGTGGCGTCCCCGTCGGCGACCGGCCCGTCGTTCCGGCTCACCTGCTGGGTGGCGTCCGAGTCGGTCGCCGGCTTGCGGGCCGGCCTACTGGGCGGTGCCATCGCACCGGTCGGGGTGTCCAGGGCGGCGGCCGGCCCGTCCGGGTTGGTCTCGTCGAGGGCGGCCTCGGCCCCGGGAGCGGTTTCCGGCTGGGCCGGCCGCTCACCGCGACGGAGCGCGGCCAGCCGGTCGGTGAGTGACTCACCGGGGCCGATCATCGCCCGGCCGCCGATCTGGCCGCTGGGCTTCGGCTCCTCGGCGATCGGCACCGGCGGCTGGTAGGTGACCCGCTGCACCGGCACCACCGCGTACGGGTCGGTGACCAGGTTGGCCGGCGCCTTGCTGGCCAGCGGACCGGCCAGCAGTTCCCGCAGCATCGCCCGGGAGGCGTGCACGTCGAGCCGGCGGGCCGGGTCCTTCTCCAGCAGTCCCATCAGCACCCCGGTCAGCGGGCCGCAGCGGGTCGGTGCTGCGGGCGGGTCCTCGACCACCGCGTGCATGGTCTCGATCGGGTCGCCCCGGTCGAACGGCGGCCGGCCCTCGACCGCCGTGTAGAGGGTCACACCGAGCGAGAAGAAGTCGCTCGGCGGGCCGAAGTCCTGACCCATCGCCCGTTCCGGGGAGATGAAGTGCGGCGAGCCGAGCACCATGCCGGGCGTGGTGAGCTGCACGTCGGTGGGCATCCGGGCCACCCCGAAGTCGGTCAGCACGCACCGGCCGTCCGAGCAGATGAGCACGTTGGCCGGCTTGACGTCGCGGTGCAGCACCCCGTGGGCGTGGGCCACCTCCAGTGCGCCGAGCAGGGCGATGCCGATCTTGGCGACTGCCCGGGGGGCGAGGGGCCCGTCCTCGATCACCATGTCGGCCAGGCTGCGCGCGTCCAGCAGCTCCATCACGATCCACGGGCGACCGCCCTCGGTCACCACGTCGTAGACCTGCACCACCGCCGGGTGCTGGAGTGCGGCGGCGGCCCGGGCCTCGCGCAGGGTCCGTTCGTACATCGCGTCGCGGTCACTCGGGGCCAGGCCCGGGGGCAGGACCACCTCCTTCACCGCGACCTCGCGGCGCAGGAGAGTGTCGGTGGCACGCCACACTGTGCCCATGCCACCGTTTCCGACCGCTGACCGCAGGGAGTAGCGCCCACCAATGGTTGTGCCGGGGGCGGCACGTCCAGTGGGGGTGTTGACCGGTCCGCCGCTCCACGTCGGGATTTGAGTCACAGAAAAGCCACCGGGGGAAATCGAGGGGGGCTGGGACACAACCCCCCTATCTTGCGGGTTGCGACAGCCGATGCGAAACCCGACCCGTCGGTGCTTTCCGGAACGTCGACGATGAGTACCCGGAAGTTCACCCTCGGTCCAGCCGATCGGACGGGCTGTGCGGAATCCCTCACTGTACGGCCCGGGCGGATCTCCTGCCGGGAACCGGCGCGTCCTACCATCCGGTGATGAGCGAACGGCGGTCCAGCGAGTCCGGTTTTCCGATCAAGGACGTCTACACGGCGGCGGATCTGCCGGGCGATCTCGATGCCCGCCTCGGCGCGCCGGGTGAGTACCCGTACGCCCGTGGGGTCTACCCCACCATGTACACCTCCCGGCCGTGGACCATGCGGCAGTACGCCGGCTTCGGCACCGCCACCGAGTCCAACGCCCGTTACCACCAGTTGTTGCGGGCCGGCACGATGGGCCTCTCGGTCGCCTTCGACCTGCCCACCCAGATGGGGTACGACTCGGACGACCCGATCGCGCACGGTGAGGTCGGCAAGGTCGGGGTGGCGATCGACTCGATCGAGGACATGCGGCTGCTCTTCGACGGCATCCCGCTGGACAAGGTCTCCACGTCGATGACCATCAACGCCCCCGGCTCGGTGCTGCTCCTGCTCTACCAGCTCGTCGCCGAGGAGAACGGGGTCTCCGGCGGGGTGCTGAACGGCACCATCCAGAACGACATCCTCAAGGAGTACATCGCCCGGGGGACGTACATCTTCCCGCCGAAGCCCTCGCTGCGGTTGGTCGCCGACACGTTCGGCTACTGCCGCAAGGAGGTGCCGAAGTGGAACACCATCTCCATCTCCGGCTACCACATGGCCGAGGCGGGCGCGTCGCCCGTGCAGGAGATCGCCTTCACTCTGGCCAACGGGGTCGAGTACGTCCGGGCGGCGCTCGCCGCCGGCCTGGCCGTGGACGACTTCGCACCCCGGCTGTCGTTCTTCTTCGTGGCCCGGACCACCCTGCTCGAGGAGGTGGCCAAGTTCCGGGCCGCCCGGCGGATTTGGGCCCGGCTGATGCGCGACGAGTTCGGCGCGCAGAACCCGAAGTCGATGATGCTGCGCTTCCACACCCAGACCGCCGGGGTGCAGCTCACCGCCCAGCAGCCCGAGGTCAACCTGGTCCGGGTGGCGATTCAGGGGCTCGGTGCGGTGCTCGGCGGCACCCAGTCGCTGCACACCAACAGCTTCGACGAGGCGATCGCGCTGCCCACCGAGAAGGCGGCCCGGTTGGCCCTGCGTACCCAGCAGGTGCTGGCGTACGAGACCGACCTGACCGCCACCGTCGACCCGTTCGCCGGGTCGTACGTGGTGGAGGCGATGACCGCCGAGATCGAGGCGGCGGCGGACGAGCTGATGGGCCGGGTCTTCGGGTACGGCTCGGCGGTCGACGCGATCGAGGCGGGTTTCCAGAAGCGGGAGATCGAGACGTCGGCGTACCAGATCGCCCAGGAGATCGACTCGGGCGAGCGGGTCGTGGTCGGGCTCAACCGGTTCGCGATCGACGAGGAGGAGCCGTACGAGCCGCTCCGGGTGGATCCGGCGATCGAGGCGGCGCAGGCCGAGCGCCTGGCCGTGCTGCGGCGGACCCGGGACGCCGGTGCGGTCGAGCGGGCCCTGGCCGAGCTGCGCGCCGCCGCCACCGGTACGGAGAACGTGCTCTACCCGATGAGGGAGGCGCTGCGGGCCCGGGCCACCGTCGGCGAGGTCTGCGGGACGCTGCGCGGGGTGTGGGGCGTCTACCGGCCCAGCGACCGGTTCTGATCATCGCCGGCACACCCGCCCGGCGGTCGGGCGGGTGTGCAGCACGGGTTTCCGGGTAAGTGGAACTGGTCGATCCGGTGCGCGTTTCACCGGGCCGGCGGCTGGATCCGACGGATCGGTGGCTTCGCCGCCCTGATCGTCGTCATTGGGTCGGCCGATCGGTCCGGGGCACCCTGACGGACACGTTGTGCGGGCCGGTCGCGCAACGGTGTGTAACGGTGAGGAGTCTCCGGACTGCTCAGTGTACGCGCAGTTGACGGACCAGATCGGGCGGTGGCCCGGAGGATGGGACAATCCGGATTGATCGGTCGGCCTTCGAGTGGGCGGTGACCAGTCCGTCCTGGCCGTTACGCCTGGTAGAGGAGGTGGGGGTGGATGACCGCACTTGATTGGGATCCGCGGGGCGCTCTGCCTCCGGCCGAGCGCCCCGAGCAGGGCAGTCGTGACTCTTTGCGGTCCGATCATCACCGGAACGAGGTTGCGCAGCGTCACCGCCGGAGGTCTAGGCTGTCTGCTGTTCTGCCCGAAGATCCATCCATTCCTAGTGATCGAGAATTCGACGTGACGAGTGCGTTGACGCTGCCCGTTGGCAGCCAGCTGGCGTCGTCGGTCTCCGCGACGCCCACCGGAGCCCAGCCGCTTCCCTTCGAGCTGGACGAGCTGCTCGCTCTCCGGGTACCGGACCTCATCGCCACACGTCGCTTCATCCATGCCCACCCGGAGCTCTCCGGCCAGGAGTACGAGACCGCCGCCCTGGTGGCCCGGGAGCTCTCGCTCGCCGGCCTGCACCCGAGGTTGCTGCCCAAGGGCAACGGGGTGATCTGCGACATCGACGGCCGCCCGGACGGGCCGGTGGTCGCCCTGCGGGCGGACATCGACGCGCTCCCGCTGACCGACGTCAAGGATGTCCCCTACCGCTCCACTGTCGATGGCGTCTGTCACGCCTGCGGCCACGACGTGCACACCACCGTGCTGCTCGGGGTCGGGCTGCTCCTGGCCCGGCTCGCCGAGCGCGGCGAACTGCCCGGCCGGGTCCGGCTGCTGTTCCAGCCCGCCGAGGAGATCCTGCCCTGCGGTTCGCTGGAGGTCGTCGAGGCCGGTGGCCTGGAGGACGTCACCCAGATCTTCGCCCTGCACTGCGACCCCAACCTGCCGGTCGGCAAGATCGGGCTGCGGGTCGGCCCGATCACCGCGGCGGCCGACAACGTCACGGTCCGGCTCAGTGGGCCGGGCGGGCACACCGCCCGGCCGCACCTGACCGTCGACCTGGTCGACGCGCTCGGCCGCCTCGTCACCGAGGTCCCGGCGCTGGTCAGCCGCCGGGTGCCGGCGAACAGCGGCCTGCTGCTGGTCTTCGGGCAGGCCTCCGCCGGCACCCGTTACAACGTCATCCCGAGCGAGGCGATGGCCTCCGGCACCCTGCGGGTACTCGACCGGGACACCTGGGAGAGCGCCCCGAAGATCGTCGCCCAGGTGGTCCGCGACGTGGTGGCGCCGACCGGCGCCACCGTCGACCTGGAGTACCTCCGGGGCCGGCCGCCGGTGTGCAACGACAGCCGGGCCATCTCGGTGCTCACCGCCGCCACCGCCGCCGCCCTCGGACCCGAGGGCATCGCCGAGACCCCGCAGAGCATGGGGGGTGAGGACTTCTCCTGGTACCTGGAGTACGTCCCCGGCGCGCTGGCCCGGCTCGGCGTCGGTCGGGCCGCGCCCAACATCGACCTGCACCGGGCCACCTTCGACGTGGACGAACGGGCGATCACCGTGGGGATCAGGCTCCTGGTCCAGACGGCGTTGCGCTCGATGGCGGCTCAGTAGTCATCGGCGGTCGGGGTGCCGGGGCCACCTGACCCGGTACCCCCGGCTCGGCCGGCCGGACCGGCGGCGTCGGCAGCCCGACGGTCGCCGGCACCGGGGCGGGCCGACCCGCCAGCGGCGCCGCCACCCTGCCGGCCCGCCGACGCCGCAGCCAGCGGAACAGCACCCACAGCGGTACGCCCAGCACCACCAGCCACGGCAGCAGCGCCCCCACGACGGTGAGCACGACGACCGACGTGTCGAGGAAGGCCCGCCAGCCGGCCTTCAGCCCGACCAGGAACCCGGCCTCGTCCTCCTTCTCGGCCGGCGGTGGCGGTGCCACCTCGCGGAACTCCACCGTGATCGTGGAGAGCGCGGTCAGGTCGGCCAGCCGGCGCTGCTTCGCCTCCAGGGCCGCCAGGTCGGCCTCCCGCTTCGCCACCTCGCTCTCCAGCGAGATCAGTTCGCCGAGCGTCTTGGCCTGGGCGAGCAGCCTCCGTCCGCTCTCCACCCGGGCCCGCTGGGTCGCGATCCGGGCTGCCAGGTCAACCGTCTCCTCGGTGACATCCTGGGTGTTGACCTCCCGGCTCAGCGACTCCCCGAGCCCGGCGAGCTGGTCCACCACCCCGGTGAACTTCGCCGCCGGTACCCGCAGCTCCAGGTCGGCCTCGGGGCCGCTCCGCCCACGGTTGTCCCCGCTGCCGATGATCCGTCCGCCGCTGCGCCGGTCACCGCCGACGAATCCGCCGGCCGTGGTGACGATCCGGATCGCGTCCGCCGCCGCCGCGTCCACGTCGTCGACGCGTACCCGCAGCGATCCGGTGTAGATGATCGACCGCTGGTCGACCCGCTGATCCGGCCGGGGCGCCTCGGCGGCCGGTTTGCCGGCACCGCCTGGGACCGCCTGCTCCGGTGCCTGTTGCTTGTCGGCCGGAGCGGCGGCTGGCGCCTCGGCAGCGCTGTTGCCGCCAGCCGAACTGTCAGAGGAACTCTTGGGTGCACTACTGCACGCGCCGACCCCGACCAGGGCGGCCAGGCCGAGTACGGCCAGGAGCAGACCCGGCCGGTGCCGTCGGAGAACATTCATCGTCCACACCTCTTCGTCAGTGCCCCACGGATCGAGGCGATCCGTCAGACGTACGGCGGTGGTACGGCGGTTCCGGCAGACTGCGTTCAGGACGTCACGATTCGGCCAACAAGACGGTTATCGAGGAGTCACTATGCGACTGACCAAGTACACCCACTCCTGCGTCCGGATCGAGCACGACGGGGGTGTGCTGGTGATCGACCCGGGCATGTTCGCGGAACCGGCCGCCCTGGACGGGGCCGACGCCGTACTGATCACGCACGAGCATCCGGACCATCTGGATGTCGACGCTCTCACCACCCAGCTCGACCGACGCCCGCTGACCGTCTTTGGACACTCGACCCTGGCCGACAAACTGGCCGGTGCGGCAGCGGCGTTCACCGCCGTCGAGCCGGGGGAGTCGTTCACCGCAGCCGGCGTGCCGGTACGCGCCTACGGCGGTGCGCACGCGGTCATCCACCCGGACATCCCCCGGATCGCCAACTTGGCGTACCTGGTGGACGACCGGGTCTACCACCCGGGGGACTCGCTGGTGGTGCCGGAGGACACCGAGGTGGAGACGCTCTTCGTGCCGATCCACGCGCCCTGGTTGAAGCTCTCCGAAGCCGTGGACTTCGTCCGGGCGGTGGCCCCCCGCCGGGCCTTCGCCCTGCACGACGGGCTGTTGAACGACGCCGGACTCCAGTTCACCAACGCCAACCTGACCCGGCTCACCGACTGCGGATACACCCGGCTGGACCCGGGGACCCGGCTGGACTGACCGGCGTACCCACATGCCCGCCCTCTCCCGTGAGCTGGTCCAGCGGCTCTACGCCGCGCCGCCCGACGGTTTCGTGGCGGCCCGCGATGCGGCGGTCGCGGCGGCGCGCGCCGCCGGTGATGCGGCCGGCGCCCGCGAGATCGCCAAACTGCGCAAACCGACGGTGGCGGCCTGGCTGGTGAACCTGCTCGCCATCCGACGTCCGGAACTGATTACTGACCTCGTCGAACTCTCGACCGCGCTGCGGGCCGCCCAGCGCGAGCTGCGCGGTGACACCCTCCGGGAACTCTCCGGGCAGCGGCGGGCGCTGGTCGGTGCCCTGGTGGCCGAGGCGCGTTCCCTGGCCGGCCGGGCCGAACCGGCGCCGCCGGCCGGGAAACTGCCGCTCGGGGAGGTCGAGGCGACGTTGAACGCTGCACTCTCCGATGTGGAGGTCGCCGAGCAGGTCCGTTCCGGCCGGCTGATCCGCGCGGTGAGCTACGCCGGCTTCGGCGAGGTGCCCCGTCCCCGGTTACGTCTGGTCACCGGAGGAGGTGCGGAACCGGCACCGGAGCCGACCGGTGGGCCCACAGTGGACCATGCGGCGGAGCCGGACCGGGCGAAGCCGGCCCGGAAGGCCGACACGGACCGGGCCAAGGCGGACACGGACCGGGCAAAGGCGGACACGAAGCGGGCCAAGGCGGAGCGGAAGACGGAGGCGGAGCAGGCGAAGGCGGAGCGGAAGGCCGAGGCCGAGCGGGCGAAACGCCGCCGGGCCCTGCACCGCGAGCTGGAACAGGCCCGGTCCGACCAGGAGCGGGCCGAAGTCGACCTCGACCGGGCGCGCGCGGCGGAGCAGGACGCCGTCGAGGAGTTGGCCGGCCTGATCGCGGAACTGGCGGCGCTGGAACGTCGGCGGGCGGCCGCCGAACAGGAGGCGGGGCAGCGCAAACTCGGGCGCAAGGGTGCCGAACGAGCCCTGACCCTGGCCCGTCGACGGGCCGGCGAGGTCGAGGCGGCGGTGGAGAACCTTGACCGGGAGGGGGCTGCCAGAGGCGACGGCAGCGGTGCAGACTCAGGCGGGTGAGCGTGGCGGGGCCACCGTGGTGGCCGGGACGGAGGCGGGTCCGGTGACTCCCGAGCAGACCGCGGCAGCCAGCAAGCCGGCCGTCATCGAGGTCGGCGGGGCCTTCCACCAGTGTCCGGGCACGCTGCACCGGGCCCGGCTGCTCGGGATCTCCAGTTGGGCCTTCTACGTCGCCGGGCGCGGGGGCGCCCTCGGGGATGTCCGTGCCGAGACCGTGGCGGCGGCGCTGGGGTTCATCGCGCCGGACGCCGTCGCCGACGGGTGGGACGCCGCCCTCCGGGTGGCCACCCCGGTCGAGGTGGCCACCGCCAGCTACGCCGAGTGCTGTCGCTGGGGGATCGAGCACCTCACCGCCGTACCCGGACTGGACCGGCTGGTCGAGCTGACCGGCCGGGCGGTGGCGGCGGCGGATCCGGCCGGCCTGCCGCTCTTCGCCGCCTGGCGGACGATGCCGGTGCCGGACGAGGCCCCCGGGGCGCGGGCGGCAGCCCACCTGCACCTGCTCCGCGAACTCTTCATCGGTGCCCACCTGGTCGCGGCCCGGGCCGGCGGGATGACTCCGCTGGCTGCGGTGGTGGCCGGTCCTGAAGGGCCGGCCGGGGCGGTGGCCTGCGGCTGGCCCCCGCCGTACCCGGCGGTGGCACCGCTGGTCCGCCGACGGATCTGGGCCGAGTCGGTGACCGACCGGCTCGCTTCGGCGGCCTTCGCGGTACTCGATCCGGCCGAACGGGTCGAACTGGTGGATCTGCTCGTCGCGGCCCGTACCCGGCTCCGGCCGGACCCGACAGCCGGGCAGGCTCTGCCGTCCGGCGACGGATGAGCCGCCCGCCGGGGCGCGGCGGAAAAATCAGCGGCGCGGCGGGTCGTCATCGGGTTAGCTGCCAGCCGTGACGCTTCCCGCTGGCTGGACCGCCCGACGCCCCACCCTGGACGACGCTCCGGCGATCCTCGCCGTGGTGCACGCCGCCGACACCTTCGCCGTCGGCTACCCGGACTTCAGTCTGGACGACGTACGGGAGTCGCTGACCGCGCCGTACACCGATCCGTCCCGGGACTGCTGGCTGGCGCTCGACCCGGACGGCTCGGTGGTTGCCTGGGCGACGGTGGACAACCCGACCGGCACCGGGCGGGAGTTCGTCGAAATCTACGTCGACCCGGAGCGGGGTGTTGCGGCACAGGGGCCGCTGCTGGACCGTCAGCTCGCCCGGGTCGCCGAGCGCGTCGCCGAGCGCGGGCTGCCGGAGCTGACCGTTCGCTGCGTGGTGTGCCCGCCGGAGACGCACTGGCTGGGCCTGCTTCGGGACGCCGGGTTCCGGTTCGTCAAGCGGTACGTGCGGATGACCCGGTCGCTGGCCGGGGTGGCCCCGGAGCCACCGGTCCCGCCGCCCGGGGTGACCATCCGGCCGGTACGCCCCGACGACGACGCCGACCTGCGTGACTTTCACCGCATCTACGACACCGCGTTCCGGGACACTCCGGACTACGAGCCGGTCGGCTTCGACCGCTGGTACGCCGAGGTCGCCGGGCGGGGCGGGGCCGACTGGGACGAGTGGTTCGTCGCCGAGTGCGACGGCGTACCGGCCGGAGTGCTGCGCTCCTCCGACCAGGCGCTGGAGCAGGACATGGGCTTCGTGAAACACCTGGCGGTGCTGCCCGGCCACCGGCGCCGGGGGATCGGGGCTGCGCTGCTGCGCCACGCGTTCGCCCGGTACGCCACGAAGGGGCGCGGGTACGCAGGTCTCGGCGTGGACCTGAGCAATCCCACCGACCCGGTCCACCTCTACCGCTCGGTCGGGCTGACCGAGGCGCGCTCGATCGAGATGTACGAACGCCAGGTGGCCGCCGCCCGCTGATCCCGGCGCAGCCGCCTCGCCACGCGGGCCGCCTCGCCACGCGGGCCGCCTCGCCACGCGGGCCGCCTCGCCACGCGGGCCGCCTCGCCACGCGGGCCGCCTCGCCACGCGGGCCGCCTCGCCACGCGGGCCGCCTCGCCACGCGGGGCCCTGGGGGATGTGCAGCAGCTCACATGCACATCCCCCACTTTCGCCTGAATACTTGAAGAAGTTTTCAATTATTCAAGGCTTCAGGTGGGAGGGGCTCACCGGCGCCGTCGAGATGGGGGACCTGTGCCCGTTCCGCTCTACCAGGCCAAGGCCGAGTTCTTCCGGATGCTCGGCCATCCGGTCCGGATCCGGGTGCTCGAACTGCTCGGCGAGGGGCCCAAACCGGTCCGCGATCTGCTCGCCGACATCGGCATCGAGGCGTCCAGCCTCTCCCAGCAGTTGGCCGTGCTGCGCCGGGCCGGCATCGTGGTCTCCACCCGTGAGGGCACCACGGTCACCTACGCCCTGGCCGGCCCGGACGTCGCCGACCTGATGCGGGCCGCCCGGCGGATCCTCACCGAGATGCTGGCCGGGCAGACGGTGCTCCTCGACGCCCTGCTCGACGTACCCGATCCGCAGCGGCCCCCGGCGGACGGCGCGTGAGCATCGTCGCGGACCTTGCCCGGCGCACCGGCCGGTTGCTCCCCGGCCGGGCCGACCTGGCCGCACTGCGCCGGCAACCCGGTCGCGACCTGCTCGCCGGGCTGACCGTCGCGGTCGTCGCCCTGCCCCTGGCCCTCGGGTTCGGGGTGGCCTCCGGTCTCGGCGCGGCGGCCGGCCTCGCCACGGCGATCGTCGCCGGGGCGGTCGCGGCGGCCTTCGGCGGGTCGAACCTCCAGGTCTCCGGCCCGACCGGCGCGATGACCGTGGTCCTGGTGCCGATCGTGCACCGGCACGGTCCGGGCGGGGTGCTCACCGTCGGACTGCTCGCCGGGGTCATCCTCATCGTCCTGGCGGCGCTGCGGGCCGGCCGGTACATGCGGTACGTGCCGGCCCCGGTCATCGAGGGTTTCACCCTGGGCATCGCGGCGGTGATCTTCCTCCAGCAGGTGCCCGCCGCGCTCGGCGTACCGGCCGGCAGCGGGGAGAAGGTCCTCGGCCTGGCCTGGCAGGGCGTGCGGGACTTCGCCGGACGGCCGGACTGGACCGCCGTCGCGCTCGCGGTCGGCGTCGCGGTGCTGATGCTGGTCGGCGCCCGGTGGCGTCCCACCATCCCGTTCTCCCTGGTCGCGGTCGCCCTCGCGACGATCGTCGTGGCCGTCGCCGAACTGGACGTGACCCGGATCGGCGCGCTGCCGGCGACCCTGCCCCGGCCCTCCCTGGGTTTCCTGGACCCCGCCGCCGTACCCACGCTTGTCGGGGCGGCGGTCGCCGTTGCCGCACTCGCCGCCCTGGAGAGCCTGCTCTCGGCGGCGGTCGCGGACGGGATGACCGTCGGCCAGCGGCACGACCCGGACCGGGAACTCTTCGGTCAGGGGCTGGCCAACCTGGCCGCGCCCCTCTTCGGCGGGGTACCCGCCACCGCGGCGATCGCCCGCACCGCGGTCAACGTGCGGTCCGGGGCGGCGTCCCGGCTGGCCGCGTTCACCCACGCAATCGCCCTGGCCCTGCTGATGCTGGTGGCCGCGCCCCTGGTCGGCCAGATTCCGCTGGCCGCCCTGGCCGGGGTGCTGCTGGCCACCGCGGTCCGCATGGTCGAACTCTCCGCCCTGCTGGCGCTGGCCCGGGCCTCCCGCTCGGACACGCTGGTGATGGCGTTGACGGCCGCCGCCACCCTGCTGCTCGACCTGGTGACCGCAGTGATCATCGGCCTGGTGGTGGCGGGCGCCCTGGCGCTGCGGAAGATCGCGATGGCGGCCCGGTTGGAGGAGTTGCCACTGGACGACTCCGACCACCACGCCGAGGAGTACGCGCTGCTCAGCCAGCACATCGTCGCGTACCGGATCGACGGGCCGCTCTTCTTCGCCGCCGCGCACCGGTTCCTGCTGGAACTCACCGAGGTGGCCGAGGTTCGGGTGATCATCCTGCGGTTGTCCCGGCTGAGCACTGTCGACGCCACCGGGGCCATCGTCCTGCGGGACGCGGTCGACCGGCTGGCCCACCGGGGGATCACCGTCTACGCCTCCGGCGTGCGGGCCGAACACGCCCGGGCCCTCGACGCGGGTGGGCTGCTGACCCGGCTCCGGGCCGAAGGGCGGTTGTTCGACACGACCCCGGAGGCGATCGCCGCCGCCCGGACCCACCTGCACCGCAGCGGGGTGCTCCCGGCCGGTCACGGGGTGGAGCCCGGTCACGGGGTGGAGCCGACGGTCGTACCCGGTGTGGGCTAGGTGCCCGCACCGGTGTGGGATGGGCGACCGGGGGCCGGGGTGCCGGCAACCGGCAGATCCCGACGGAGCAGACTGGTGGAGTGGAGGACGCGCTACACCGACGTGGCGGCGCCGGGCCAGACCCTGACCCGACGCGCTCCGTCAGCGGTACCGGCGGGGTCGCCGGCCCGCATGACGGTGCCGTTCCGGTCGCCGGCTCAGGCGGTTGCGGTCCCGGTGGGGCGGGCGCGCAGCGCCGCTACGTAGTCGTCGGGGGCGCCGGCCTTCTCCGCCGCGTTGGCGATCTCCGACAGGTACCACGCGGTGGGCAGGCCACCCTCGTACCCGTCGAAGACGTACACCCAGGCGGTGACATCGCCGTCGAGAGTGGAGACACGGACGGTCAGCTTGCGGTACGTGCCGGCGGTCACGCCCTCGATCTCGTCGAGCTGGGCGGCGTCCCAGGGGTGGATGTCGTAGAGCGCCACGAAGACCCGGTCGCCGGGGGACTCGACAATCGTGCTGACGGACCCCTCCCAGCCGATCACGTCCTCACCGGCAAAGGTGAGCCGCCAGCCTTCCAGCCAGCCGGTACCCACCATCGGCGAATGCGGGCAGTAGGCACGCATGCGCGCAGGGTCAAGGTTAGAGCCGTAGGCGGCGTAATGACGCACGGCGATGACGATAGCTCGGAGAACGGGTGGGGGAGAATACGACAGTGCGTGTCGGACGCATCGGGGAGAAGAAAGTCACTGTGAGCATCGAGGAAGGGCGTACGCGGTGAGACGGATCGTGATCATCGGAGGCGGGCCGGCCGGCTACGAGGCGGCGCTGGTCGCCGCGCAGTTGGACGCCGATGTCACCGTCGTCGAGGCCGACGGAGCCGGCGGTGCCTGCGTGCTCTCCGACTGCGTACCCTCCAAGACCTTCATCGCCAGCTCCGAGGTGCTGACCGGCTACCGGGACACGGAGGAGTTCGGCATCGACTCCGACGGGCTGGAGGCGGTCACCGTGGACGCCCGGGCGGTGCACGACCGGGTGAAGCGGCTCGCCCTGGCCCAGTCCGCCGACATCCACGCCAAGCTGGTCAAGGCGGGGGTGAACTTCGTGACCGGCCACGCCCGGCTCGGCGTGGACACCCTGGGCCACACCCACCAGGTGATCGTCAACCCCGCCGACGGTGGGGCCGAGTACGCCGTCGACGCGGGTACGGTCCTGATCGCCACCGGGGCCACCCCCCGGGTGCTGCCCACCGCCGTACCGGACGGCGAGCGCATCCTCACCTGGCGCCAGGTCTACGACCTGCCGGAGCTGCCCGAACACCTGATCGTCATCGGTTCCGGCGTGACCGGTGCGGAGTTCGCCAGCGCGTACCTCGCCATGGGGATCGAGGTCACTCTGGTCTCCAGCCGGGACCGGGTGATGCCGCACGAGGACGCCGACGCCGCCATGGCCATCGAGCGGGTCTTCCGTTCCCGGGGCATGACCATCCTGAACAACTCCCGGGCCGAGGCGGTCCGGCGTACCGCCGACGGGGTCGAGGTCGAGCTTTCCGACGGCCGGATCGTCACCGGTTCGCACGCGCTGATGGCGGTCGGTTCGGTGCCGAACACCGCCGGGCTCGGCCTGGAGGAGTACGGCGTCGCGGTCGCCAAGGGCGGCTACGTGACCGTCGACCGGGTCTCCCGGACCAACGTGCCGGGCATCTACGCCGCCGGGGACTGCACCGGGGTACTGCCGCTGGCCAGCGTCGCCGCCATGCAGGGGCGGATCGCCATGTGGCACGCGCTGGGCGACGCGGTCCAGCCGCTGCGGCTGCGTACCGTCGCGGCGAACGTCTTCACCGACCCGGAGCTGGCCACGGTCGGCGTCTCGCAGGACGAGGTGGACTCGGGGCGTACCCCGGCCCGGCAGATCATGCTGCCGCTGGCCGGTAACGCCCGAGCCAAGATGGCCGGTCTCTCCGACGGCTTCGTCAAGCTCTTCTGCCGACCGGCGAGCGGTCAGGTGATCGGTGGCGTGGTGGTCTCCCCGAAGGCCAGCGAGCTGATCCTGCCGATCACCATGGCGGTGGAGAACCACATGACGGTCGACCAGCTCGCCCTTACCATTACCATCTACCCGTCGCTCTCCGGCTCGATCACCGAGGCGGCCCGCCAGCTCATGCTGCACGAACTGGAGTAACCGTCGGGTGTGCAGCGTCGTCGCGGCACTGCACACCGATCCCGTTCAGCGGCGGCGGTGCAGCACGACCGCCGCCGCTGCGACGGCTATCGACATTCCGATCACCGGGTTGGCCGGCCAGGTCATCCGGTGGAAGACCAGGCAGGCGACCGCCGAGCCGAGGACCGTACCGGCGGTGGCCAGCGCGGCGGTCCGGTGCAGCCAGCCGGTGGCGGCCAGGGCGGTCCCCCACGGCAGGGCGTAGACCAGCGCGAACGCGCCGAGCGAGGTCAGGTCCATGGTCTCCGCGCGGCCGACGCCCAGGGCGGTCGGCACGGTCACCGCGACGAACGCCCCGAGCCCGAGCGCGAGCAGCCGGTCCCCTGCACCAGCGGTGCCGCCGGGTTGGTTTTTCGGATCGCCCTGACCGCCCTGACCGCTCTGACCGCCGAAGGCGCCGAACCGCCACATGCCGGCCAGGCAGAGCAGCAGGAGCACGACGGCGGTGCCGATGATGAGTTTGGCGTACCCGACCACCTCGGCCAGGTTCGCGTGGCCGTAGCCGTTCGCTCCGGAGAACGGCCGCCAGTGCTTGACCGCGTACGCCCCGGTGGCGGCCAGTTGCAGCGCGGCGACCGCGCCGACGACGGTCGCGGCTGCCGCGTGCGCCCGGGACCGGACGGCGGCGACGGCGATGCCGGCCCCGGTCAGGGCGGCGAGCAGGAGCCAGCGGGACGGGTCGTAGAAGGTGCCGGAGTGGCCGGGTGCACCGGTCTGGCCGAGCACCAGGAACGCCGACCCGATCAGGTAGCAACCGGCCAGGACCAGGGCGGCCAGTCCGAGGGTGGCCGTTCGGCCCGGCCGGGCGCGGGGCGCATCGGTAGCCGTCACCGCGCCAGTCTGTCCGTTGCCGCGTCCTCCCGGCAATCCCGCCATCTTTACAGTCATTGACAGATGTCGTTGCGTCCGGTTATCAATGAGCTCCAGAGAGCGCTCTCATGGATTCGTTCCGTCAACCGCCCGGCCCATGCCGGGCAAGGAGGAACCATGCGGCTCATCCCCCGGCGCGGCAGCGCCGGCCCTACCGGACATCCGTACCTGCGCCGCCTCGGCGCACTGACCGTCGCCCTGCTCACCCTCTCCGCCGTCGGCGCGGGCTACGTCGACGGCGATGCGCCGGCCGTCGCCGGCGACTCGTCCACCGTCGCCGGCAACCACGCCGATCATGGGTACGTGCTGAGTTCGGAGCAGGAGGCCGCCGCCCTGGAACTCCAGCTCGCCCCGGTACGCGGCTCCGAGTTCCGGGCCGACTGCGCCAGCAAGGGGCGTTCACTCGACGACCCGATCGTCCGGTATGGCCAGCCCGGCGCGTCGCACATGCACGAGTTCTTCGGCAACCGGACGACCGACGCGTACTCCACCCTCCAGTCGCTGAGCCTGGGTACCACCAACTGCAACCCGCTGACCGACCTCTCCGCGTACTGGGTGCCGACGCTCTACAAGTACGGTGTGCCGGTGGCGCCGGAGCACGTCACGGTCTACTACCAGGGCATCACCGACCGGCTCAACGTGAAGCCGTACCCGCGGGGTCTGAAGATGGTGGTGGGCAACGCACTGGCCACCAGTCCGGACCAGAACCCGGCGGCCCGCTGGTCGTGCCGGGGGTACCCGGAGTCCAGCCGGGACTTCCTGAACTGTCCGGCCGGGTCGAAACTGGAGACGTACCTCGACTTCCCGACCTGCTGGGACGGGATCAACCTGGACAGCCCCGACCACAAGAGCCACATGGCGTTCGGGCTCGGCGGGGTGGGCGGCTACTGCCCGGCCAGCCACCCGGTCCCGGTGCCCCGACTGGAGTTCCTGATCACCTACCCGGTCAACGGCGGTGGGCTCAGCCTCGGTGGCACCCGTAACGGGACCAACGTCACCAACGCCCCCGGCTACACCTTCCACGGCGACTTCTTCAACGCCTGGGACGCCGCCGAACTCCAGCGGCGGGTGACCAACTGCATCGTCGCCGGGTACATCTGCGGCAACGACGGCAACCCGATCCAGCAGTAGTCCCGTACATCTCTCAGGCTGGTCGCCGGTTGCGCGGCGACCAGCCGACGAACCGGTTGAACAGAGCCCTGGGGGCGGGCGCGTCGTGCGGGTTGAGCCGGTACAGGTCGGTGATGGCTAGGTGCAGCAGGCCGCAGAGATAGACCGAGAGGCCCACCGGGTAGGGCGAGGGCGGCCCCGGGCGGACCGTGCGCACGTGCCTCGGGTATGACACGCGGCGATCCCGCAGTCACAGTCTGGTGAAGTCGTGGCCTGTTCTGAAAGGATCGGCGACGGCACCAGCCTGGTTGTCACCGCCCGCCGCCGGCCGGTAAGGAGAGGTACGTGGCAGATTCCGGCACGCTCGATCTCTTCGCCGACGAGTTGCGGCGGGCCCGCGCCGACGCCGGGTTCACCCAGGAGACCCTGGCCCAGCGGGTCAGCTACTCGCCCTCGCTGATCGCCAAGATCGAGCTGGCTCAGCGCCGGCCAACCCGGGAGTTCGCCCAGCACTGCGACGACGTGTTGGCGACCGGTGGGCGGTTGGCCCGGATCCAGAAGGTGGTCGGCCGGGTCCAGGTGCTGCCCTGGTTCCGCCAGTGGGTGGAGATCGAGCAGTCCGCGACAGCGCTGTACTCCTTCGAGCTGTCAGTCTTCCCCGGACTGTTGCAGACCGAGGCGTACGCCCGGGCCCTGCTCCAGGCCGGCGCGCTGCGCCGTACCGGTGAGGTGGAGCAGCAGGTCGCGGCCCGGCTGGAGCGGCAGGCGATCCTGCACCGGGACGACCCGCCGCACCTGGCGGCCGTGGTCGACGAGCGGGTGCTGCACCAGCCGGTTGGCGGTCCGGAGGTCATGCGGGAGCAACTCGACCACCTGGTGCGGATCTGCGCGGAGCGGCCCCGGGTGCGGATCCAGGTGGTGCCGACCGCCGTCGGCGTGCACGTCGGCCTGAGCGGGCCCTTCATCGTCGCCACCCTGCCGGAGGAAAACGACGCCGCCTTTCTGGACGATCTGCTCTACGGCCAGCTCCTCGACCGGCCCCGGGAGATCGCCGTGCTCCGGCAGGCGTGGGAGTCGATCCGGAGCGAGGCGCTGTCCCACCAGCAGTCCATCGAGTTGATCAGGGAAGGGGTGCGGCGATGGAGTTGACCGGCGCGGTCTGGCGTAAGAGCAGCCGCAGCAACACCCAGGGCGGCAACTGTGTCGAGGTGGCCGGGAACCTGCCGGGTGTGATCGGGGTACGCGACAGCAAGGACCCGACCGGCCCGGTACTCACCTTCGACGCCGCCGCCTGGCGGGCCTTCCTGGCTCGCCTTGCCGGGCAGCGGTGACCGGCGACCATCTGCCCGGTGGGGTCCGGCGTCGGGCGGTGCTCGGGACGACGGCCGGTCTGACCACCCTCGCCGGGATCGGCCCGCTGGCCGGATGCGGCGCGGACGGTCGACCGGTACGCGCCGACGCCCCGGCACTGCCGCCACCCCAGCCGGGCATTGTCACCATTCCACCGGCCGCGTTGCTGCTGGCCGCGTACGACCTGACCGTGACCGACCGGTCCACCCTTGCCGGCTTGTTGCGTCGGCTGACTGCCCGGGTCACCGCCACCCGGCAGAGCGGCAGCCCGACGGGGCTCACCGTCACCCTTGCGGTGGGCGCGTCCCTCTTCGACGGGCGGTTCGGGCTGGCAGACCGGCGCCCCGAAGCTCTGACCACCATGCCAGCGTTTCCCAACGACGTGCTCGACCCCGGGCGGTGCCACGGTGATCTGCTCGTGCAGGTCTGCGCCGCGCAGGCCGACCTGACCCGGGCGGTCGAGGAGGACCTGCGCCGGTCGGCCGGCGACGGGCTACGGGTCCGCTGGCGGATCGGTGGGTTCCGACCGGAGAACGGCACGAACATCGACGGGAATCCGAGCACCCGGAACCTCTTCGGGTTCCGCGAGGGCGCCGGAAACCCGGACGCTGGCGACGACGCACTGATGCGACGACTTGTCTGGGTCGATCGGGGCGACGGTGGGCCCGAGTGGACCCAGGGCGGGACGTACCAGGTCGTCCGGCTGATCCGGATGGCGACCGCACTGTGGAATGCCGACCCGCCCGCCCAGCAGGAAGCGATCTTCGGTCGGCACCGGGACAGCGGGGCGCCGCTGGGGCACGGGCGGGAAGGCCAATCCTTCGGCTACACGGACGACCCCGAGGGGCGGATGATCCGGCTGGACGCGCACATCCGGCGGGCCGACCCGCGTACCCGCAGACCGCCGACAGTCGCATCCTGCGGCGCAGTTACTCGTACCGGCAGCCGGCCGACGCCTCCGGTCACCCCGACGAGGGGCTGATCTTCGTCTGCTTCCAGCGCAACCCGGAGCGGGGCTTCGTGACGGTGCAGCGGCGACTGGCCGGCGAGGCGCTGGAGCGCTACGTGCTGCCGTACGGCGGCGGGTACTTCTTCGCACCGGCGGACGGGGCGCTCCCCGACGGCCTGCTCGGCTAGGTTTACCGCTCAGCTCAGCGGGTCGGGCCGGTGCGGGACACTCGGTGCTGCCTGTCCAGCTTCCGCAGTGCCGAGAGCAGCGCCCGATGGTCGCGCATGGCGATGCTGCTCGCGACCTGGATGGCCAGGAGCCGGTTCAGGATGTCCGGGTCGCTGCGCCGGTCGTCTTCTACAGTGGACTCATGGCGCTGCTGGCTGGCGTCGATGGCGGCGTCGACATGCTGCCGGATCAGCGAGATGGTGTGGCTCACCGCCTGATGCGCTGCCAGTAACTGATCATCCCGGCTGGCGGCGAAATCCGTCGGGGCGGAACCGGTCTCAGCAGGGCCCGTCCGGTCCACGAGCGGTGGGTTCCCCGGCGGCTTCCGCCCCGGACTGCGGGCGTCGCGTGCCTGCTCCCAGCGGCTCCGCAGCTCGGCCGTTCTCCGCCGCCCTGCCGGCAGAGCGCCTCGACCACCTCCCACGGCGGCAGCGCCCGGCCGGCGAGATACCGGGACAGTGCAGAGTCGCTCGCGTAGGTGTGCCGCTCCAACTCCCGTAGCGTCATGCCGGAACGCTCACGGAGCAGCCGTAGCTCCGTTGCGAGTGCATTCAGATCCCGGTCCGACGGTCCGGTCCGACGGCGTCCCCGCCGTGGCTCACCAGACGGATTCCCATCGACGGTCATGCTCGTCGCCTCCCCGTGATGACTGCCCGACATCGTAGGCGCGAATGTTGCTCTCTGTCCCGCCCTTGTCCCGCAGAGTGACCAAGGTGTCGATATTCATGGCCATGGTGGCCGAGGGTTCCACCATCGCGCCGCCCCCTGACCGAGGGCTCGGTTTGTCCATACCGGAGGTCGACACCGTGCTGCGTAATCTGCTGTCGCGACCGTTCCGCCGTCCCACCGTGGCGGCGGCGGTCGCACTGTTCGTCACCGGGCAGCTCGCCCTGACACCCGTGTCCGGTGCCGCGCAGCCGTCAGCTGGGCCACTCCGCACAGCGGTTCCGGCAACCGCCGGGGTGCCGTCGTCGCCGGAGCAGCCGTTGGCCTCCCCGGTGAAGCTCCCCGGCCTGACCACCCCGGTCGGGGCCACCGCGCTGCCGTCGAACCCGGTCGACTACGCGTACGACGGTGCGGGCCAGTTGCGCGGCATCACCCAGACCGCCACGGGTGGTGGGACCGCGAAGTACGACTACGACCAGGCCGGCAACCTGCTCTCGGTGACCCGGTCAGCTTCGACCGCGCTCAACATCGCCAGCCTCGTGCCCAGCCAGGCACCCCCAGGCACCAGCGTCACCATCAGCGGCACCGGGTTCGCCACCACCACGAGCGGCAACACGGTGACGTTCAACGGGACCACCGCGACGGTCACCCAGGCGTCGGCGGTCCGCCTGGTGGTGACCGTACCGGGCGGGGCCACCACCGGCACGGTCACCGTCACCACCTCGGCGGGATCGGTGACCAGCGGTCAGCCCTTCACCGTGGCCACGGCCGCGAGCGCCCCGACGGTCACCGGGTTCAGCCCGGCAAGCGCCGTGGCCGGCGGCACGGTGACGATCACCGGCACCGGGTTCGACACCAACACCGCCGCCGACATCGTCACCTTCGGCCGGACCCGGGGCCGGGTGACTGCGGCCACCGGCACGAGCCTCACCGTCACCGTGCCGGAGGCGGCGGGCTCCGGACGGATCACCGTGGTGACGCCGGGTGGTTCGGCCACCAGCGGCACCGACTTCGTCGCCGTGCCCAAGCCGTACGTGGCGGCCGACATCGGCGCCAGCCAGGTGCTGACCGTCGACGGCACCCCGAGCACGGCGACCATCTCCACCGCCGGCAAGGTCGCCCTGCTCCGCTTCACCGGGACCAAGGGACAGCGGCTCAGCCTGGGCCTGACCGGTGCCTCCTTTGGCGGCGCCGACCTGGCCATCTACGGCTACTCCCCGTACGGCGAACCGTTCGGCCGCGACCAGTACAACGGCCCGTTCTATGTGTCCAAGCTGTACGGCGGGTACGCACTTCCGGCCCTGCCGATGACCGGTGTCTACCAGCTCGTCGTGGACCCGGCGGGCACCGCCACCGGCTCGGTCACCGCCACTCTGTCCAGTCGGGTGACCGGGGCGCTGAGCCTGACCGGCGCCGGCACCGTCGTCAACCTCACCCGCGCGGGCCAGCAGGCCGAGCTGACCGTCAACGTCACCGCCGGCCAACACCTCAACCTCGGTTTCACCGGCTCCACCTTTACGGCCAGCACGTTCACCGTGCACGTGAAGGAACCACACGGCAACTCCATGCTCTGGGGCCTGGCCGAGCGGACCATCGTCCATAACGACGGGTCCGACCTCGACTTCGACATCAGCCAGACCGGCTCGTACACCCTGCTCATCAGCCCCGACAACCAGGGCACTGACACGGTCACCGTCACCGCCTCCACGGCGTTGGAGGCCGGGACGGTCGCGGTCGGATCGCCGCGTAGTGCCACCCTCAGCCGGCCCGGCCAGGACGCCCGGATGACCTTTGCTGGCAGTGTCGGACAGCAGCTCACCCTCGACTTCCCGAGCTACTCGTTTGGCTTCACCCCCTGGGTGACGGTGCTCCGGCCGGACGGCAGCACCCTGACCACCACCTCGGCGACCCTGCTCCGGGTCGACCTGCCGGCTCTCCCGGTGGCCGGTACCTATGTCATCATCGTCAGCCCGTTCTCCAGCACCGGATCGCTCACCGCTCGGCTCCTGCAACGGCAGACCGCCGGCAGCATCACCACCACCGGATCCGGGCTCACGGTCTCGTTCACCCAGGCGGGTCAGGCCGCCGACGTCACGTTCACCGCCACGGCCGGGGCACGGCTGGCCCTCGCCTTCGACAGCTGGACCCTGCCGGGCGCCGCAGTTGTCGGCGCGCAGGTCCTCGACCCGTCCGGCAACCTGGTCGCCAGCTACCGGATCGGTGCGCTCGGCACCTTCTGGTTCACCGCTGCCTCCGCAGGGACCTACCGGCTCGTCCTCGCTCCGGAAGGCAGCAGCACCGGCTCGGTGCGGGTCACCCTCTCGGCTGAGACCGTCGGGGGAGCGCTGACCATCGGCACTGCCAAAACCGTCAGCTCCCCCCGGGTCGGTCAGACCACCCGGCTTACCTTCACCGGAGCAGTCGGCCAGCGGCTGAGCCTCAAGTTCGGGTCGTACACCTACCAGTACTACGTCGCGGTGCAGATCCTGAAGCCGGACGGCAGCGTGCTCCGGGACGGCGTGCTCAACGACCTCCAGGTGGACCTCGACCCGCTGCCGGCTGCCGGCACCTACCAGGTCGTGGTCTATCCGTTCGCAGACACCGGGTCGACGCAGCTCACCCTTGCCGAGCGACTGGACGCGGGTGCGGTGACGGTGAACGGCGTGACCCGCACCATGACTGTCGCCACTGCCGGCCGGTACGCCGAGAGCAGCTTCACCGCCACTGCCGGGCAGCGGCTGTCGCTCGGCTTCACCTCCTGGGGTTACGGCACCGCCACCGTCCAGGTGCGGATCATCAACGCCCAGGGCGTGGCGGTCACCGATGTACTGATCAACGACGGTGGCAGCATCGAGGCGACCGCAGGGACGGCCGGCACCTATCGGGTGTTGGTCGGCGCCAGCGACCTGCGTACCGGGTCGGTTGTGCTGACCCTTTCCGAGCAGATCAACGGCGGCACGATCAGCCTGAATTCGGCCAAGACGGTGACCGCGAACCGGGCCGGGCAGAGCACCCGGTTCAGCTACGCGGGGACAGCCGGTCAGACCCTGGCGGTGCAGTACGGCACGGTGACCATGCCGTACTACCCGTACGTCATCGTCCGGAACCCGAACGGCACGATCCTGACGACGCTGGCCGGTGCGGCGACCATCAACATCCCGGGCCTGCCGAGTACCGGCACCTACGAGTTCACCATCAGCCCGTACTCGTTCACCGGCACTGCGGCGACCACCCTGACCACCCGGGCCCCGGCGCTCGCCGCCGGCCCGGCGACCGACGGGCTCGACCGGTTCGTTCCCGGGCTGGCGCAATCCGCCCGGACCGGCAAGGCCCTCGCCCACGACAGGGCGCGACCGGACGCCGGGCTACGTGAGCAGGTGCCACCCACCTCGGCGCGTACCGCCCCGGCCCGACACGAGCCGCCCAGCGTCTCGGCGACCGCTGCCGCCGGGCAGAACGCAGCGAAGCAGGGTGAGTCGTGGACGCCGGACCGGCGCAACCTCGGCGGCGTTGACTGGAACGCCCACCTGCCGGCGGTGACCGAGCCGGCCCCGCCGGCCCGACGGGCGCCAGCCGGCACCACCGCACTCAGCGGCCGGGTGCTCACCCTGGACGGCAAGCCGCTGCCGCAGGTCACGGTGAGCGTCGAAGGGGCCCGTGCGACTACTGACCGGAACGGACAGTTCCTGCTCGCTGGGCTCAACGCCGGCCACCGGGTGCTGCGGGTCGACGGGGCGAGCGCGAGCTCCGGCGATCGGCGGTTCGGTCTGCACGACATCGGGGTGGACCTGACCGTCGGCCAGACCAACATCCTGCCGTACACCATCTGGCTGACCAGGCTGGACACCGCGAACACCGTTTCCTTCGCCTCGCCGACCCCGCGCGAGGTGTCGATCACGACGCCGGCGATTCCCGGCCTGGAGGTCCGGATTCCCGCCGGGGCGGTGGTCCGGGACGTCAACGGTCGGGTCGTCACCGAGTTGGGCATCACCGCCATCCCGGTCGACCGGGCGCCGTTCCCGCTGCCCCGGTCGCAGGTGCCGTCGTACTTCACCGTCCAGCCAGGCAGCTCGTACATCTTCCCGGCCGGTGCCCGGGTGATCTACCCGAACTTCACCAAGGCGCCGCCGGGCGCCAAAATGGACTTCTGGCACTACGAGCCAGCCGGCCGCGGGTGGTTTGTCTACGGTCACGGCACCGTCACGCCGGACGGCCGGCGGGTCGAGCCGGACAAGGGCACCGAGGTCTACCAGTTCACCGGGGCGATGCTGATCACCCCGGGCCAGGACCCGCCGCCGGCCACCGCCCCGGTGCCCGGTGGTGGCGCCCGGGGCGCGGACCCCGTTGACCTGGGCACTGGGCTCTTTCTCGACGAGCACACCGACCTGACCGTCGACGACGTCGTTCCGCTGACCGTCCGCCGGACCTACCAGCAGAGCGATGTCGGGCGGCGCAGTTTCGGCATTGGCGCCAACTCCGACTACGACATCAACCTCTACTCGGAAAACCGGTTCGTCGAGTGCTGGCTGCTGCTGCCGGACGGCGGCCGGGTCCGCTACCACCGGATCACCCCCGGCAGCACCGGATCAAACGACTTCCTGAACGCGGCGTTCGTGGCCGACCCCACCCCGACCGCGTTCAACGGGTCGATCCTGGCCTGGAACGGCGACGGCTGGGATCTCCGGCTACGGGACGGCACCACCTACGTCTTCGGCGACGAGTCCCCGTTGCAGGCCATCCGGGACCGGTACGGCAACACGGTGACCGTGACCCGGGCGCCGGCACCGGCGGACACCGACGGCATCGTCCGGGCCAAAGGCCCGATCACCCAGGTCACCTCGCCCAACGGCAAGTGGATCAAGTTCTCGTACGACACGGCGAACCGGATCACCCGGGCCGAGGACAACATCGGCCGCGCGGTCAGCTACGCCTACAACGCCGGTGGTCACCTGGAGACGGTCACCGACGTCAACGCCGGGGTCACCACCTATACGTACGAGAACGGTCGGCTCAAGACGATCAAGGATCCGCGCAACACCGTCTACCTGACCAACGAGTACGACGCCAACGGCCGCGTCCGGCTCCAGACCATGCCGGGCAGCGCCACCTTCCAGATCGCGTACACCACGGACGCCAACGGTCGGGTGACCGAGACCCGGCTGACCGACCCGCTCGGGCATTTCCGCCGGGTCACCTTCGACAGCAAGGGCTTCACCACCAGTGACACCGCCGCCTACGGCACCGCGAAGGCGCAGACCCTCCAGATCACCCGTGACCCGGTGACCAGCCTGCCAACCGCCTACGTCGATGCGCTCAATCGGCGGACCGAGCTGACCTACGACGCGTACGGCAACGTCAAGATGGTCAGGGAAATGGCCGGCACCAGCCAGGCCCGGACCACCACGATCGACTACAACGGCCCGTTCGACCAGGTCAGCACGGTCACCGACCCGCTCAACCACAGCGTCAGGTACGCGTACCAGAGCAACGGCGCGCTGCGTACGATCACCGACTCGCTGTCCCGGGTGACCACCTTCGACACCGACGAAGCCGGCCGGATCACCAAGGTCACCGACAACGCCGGCAAGTTCAGCTCGTACACCTACCTGCTCGGCGAACCGGTGAGCGTCACCGACCCGCTGGGCCGGGTCTCCCGGCAGGTGCCCGACGGGATCGGCCGGCCGGTCCGGGTAATCGACGCTCAGGGCAACACCAGCCGGATCAGCTACGACGGTGCGAGTCAGGTCGCCTCGGTGACCGATCCGATCGGCCGGACCACCACCTTCGAGTACGACCCGAACGGCAACCTCAAGAAGGCCACCGACCCGCGCACCAACGCGACCGTTTACGGCTACGACACCTCAGACCGGGTGACCACGGTGACCGACCAGCTCAACCGGGTCAGCACCTACACCTACGACGGCAACGGCAACGTCAAGACCGTCACCAGTGCGCGCAACAAGGTCACCAGCTACGACTACGACGAGCTGGACCGGCCCACGACGGTGAAATACGGCGTCTCCGGCAGCACTGCGGAGAGCCAGACCAGCTACACCTACGACGCCGGTAACCGGATCACCTCGGTGGTCGATTCGGCCGGCGGAACCACCACGATCACCCCGGACAGCTTTGACCGGGTCGGTCGGGTGGTCACCCCGGAGGGCCAGGTCGACTACACCTACGACGCTGCGGACCGGCGTTCCACCATGACTGTCGCCGGTCAGCCGCAGGTCAGCTACGGCTACAACAACGCCAACCAACTCACCAGCGTGCTCCGGGGCACCGAGACGGTGGGCATCGGCTACGACACGGTCGGCCGCCGCGCGACGCTCAGCCTGCCGGCGGGGGTCACCCAGACCTACGGGTACGACGTGGCGAGCCAGCTCACCGCGATCACCTACACCCGGGGCGGTACCACCCTCGGCGATCTCTCCTACACCCACGACGCGGCCGGTCGAGTTATCCACGTGGGCGGCAGCTTCGCCCGGGCCATCCTGCCGGCGGCGTACGGTCCGGCGACGTACGATGCGGCGAACCAACTGGTCAACAACGGGGTGTCCGCGCAGACGTACGACGCGGACGGCAATCTGACCTCGGACGGCACGGCGACCTACACCTGGAACGCCCGGGGCCAGTTGACCTCGTACGCGAAGTCCGGGCTGTCCGTGACGTACGGCTACGACGGGCTGGGCCGTCGGTCGAGCCGGGACACCGGCGGGGTCAACACCCGGTTCCTCTACGACGGTCTGAACGTTGCGCAGGAGCTGACCGGGTCGACGCCGACGGCGAACCTGCTCACCGGCGGGGTGGACGAGGTGTTCACCAGGAGCGTCGATGCGGGCTCCCGGTCACTGCTGACCGACGGGCTGGGTAGCACTGTCGGAGTGGCAGACTCGTCCACGATCGGGGCGGAGTACACCTACGAGCCGTTCGGTCGGACCACGGTCTCGGGTGACGATCTCGGCAACCCGGTGCGGTTCACCGGGCGGGAGGACGACCCGAGTGGGCTTTACTACTATCGGGCGCGGTTCTACTCGCCGTCGTCGGGTCGGTTCGTTAGTCAGGACCCCTTGGGTCTCGGTTCGGGTGACACCAATCTGTACGCGTACGTGTTCAACCAGCCGACCGGCCTGGTGGATCCGATGGGTACGAAGCCGCAGGGGTCGGGGGACTGCGGGTCGCCGAACAGTTTCACCGCCGGTACCCGGGTGTTGTTGGCCGATGGCTCGACCAAGCCGATTGAGCAGGTCAAGCTCGGTGACCGGGTGGCGGCTGCGGATCCGGAGACGGGTGAGCGGGCGGCAAAGCCGGTCACCGCGTTGATCGTCGGGGACGGCGATAAGACCCTGGTCGAAGTTGACGTGGCCGCCGGGGATGGGGACACCGACCGGTTGTCGGCCACCGACGGGCACCCGTTCTGGGTCGACGACGACGGTCGGGCGGCAACGCCGGGCGGTCGGTGGATAGACGCGATCGAGTTGCGTCAGGGCCAGTGGCTCAAGACTTCGGACGGGCGGCTGGTCAAGGTCGCCGGGGTGCACGCCCAGGTGCGGCACGTCCGGGTCTACAACCTCACCGTTGCCGACATCCACACGTACTATGTGGTAGCCGGCAACACACCCGTACTTGTGCACAACACCGGACCGTACTGCGGGAAGCCGTTCGGCGGTAAAAAGTCGGGTGATGCTTCGTTCCATGGAACCGATTACTCACTCGATGAAATGGTGCAGTTCGTGCATGGGCATACGGGAGCAGGTAATCCAGCAATGGGTCGACCGGGTGAGTTCGAGATTGAAGAAACCTTGAGAAACGCGGGACCTGTCAGGTTGAAGAATCAGGACGGCTCTTTGCAGAATTCTGCCAAGTTCGACCACAATGGCGTTCGGGTGATCATTAACTATGATCAGCCGTGGAAGAGCACCGCCTACTACAGGGGTGGCTGAGGTGATATCCGTGACTACCTTCAACGAGTGGCTGTCGCACCGCGTCAGTGACGCAGATGCATTCTTGTTCAACGCAGTCGTTGTTCCAGTCTCACCCCGGGTCAGTCTCGGTGTGATGGATCTGCTTAGGGCGTGGTGGGAGCACCTGTCAAAGTTTGCGGCGGACCTTTCGGCGCCTCCTGGCGACCGCTCGACCTGGGGGGCGCACGACTACATCGCAGCGCTTATTCTTCGGGACCGGCTTGCGGCGGCTATTTCACGTGTCGATCCGATACGGAAAGACCAAATCAATTCGGTCGTCGCAGAAGTTGACCAGCTCTTCATTGACTTTACGGAACGCGATGATGATGGTTGCGTTGAGCGAGCTGACGGACGGCAAGATCCTAGTCGCGGTTGGTGGTGGAGAAGGGTGCCGGCACGCGGACCCGTCCGAGCAGAATTCGGAGTCCAATACGGGCATGGGATGAATGGCGGCATCGCGTAACTGTACGAGGTTGTTACGTTGGCGGGGGTGGTGCCACTGCAGTTCGAACTGGACGTCAAAGAAATGTTTGAGCATGTACGCGGCTACCTGATGGATGGTCACAGTCGGTGACCGAACTGTGTCGGCAGCTTTCCTGGCGCGCTTACGTTGCCGTCAGGATTGCCGTCACGCGAGCGCTTCGCTCGATTTGAGTCGATGCCTTGCGGCGAGTGGGGTCACGGCGATGTGCCGACGGTTGGCGGGGTGTCAGTCTTGGATCCCTGTGGCAGCTACGCGATCGTCCATTCGAGCGAAGCCCATTCGGCACACTGGACGTGGTTGAGCGGTCGGCGATGACGGCGTACGCGCGGCCCGGCTTCGGCCGGGCCGTCTTGATCCTGTAGAGCAATTTTGGGCGAGTCGGATCTTGGGATCTTGGGCTGGCGCCTCGCGAATGATCGTGGTGTCAATCGGGCTTGCGGGTGGCGTACGTTGTGCGTACACTTTGGGTGTGAATGCCAAGGCGGAGCGGCTGCACCTACGGCTGGATGAGCAGCAGAAGGCGTTGCTGGAGGCGGCCAGCGAAGCAGCCGGGGACAGCGTGTCGACGTTCGTGTTGAAGGCGGCCACCGAGGCGGCGGCGGATGTACTTGCCGACCGGCGGGTGTTCCTGCTGGACGAGGATGCCTGGCGGGTCTTCGACGAGGCGTTGCAGGGCCCGGCGCAGGATGTCGCCGGGTTGCGGGAGTTGTTGACCGGTCCGACGGTGCTTGATCCGCCGGCGGGCGGTGCAGGGCGGTGAGTTCTCGTTTCTCGCCGGTCGAGCCGTTGTCAGCCGGGCATGCGCTGGCCGGGTTTGACTGTGGGTCGCGGGCGCAGTCGGTGTGGCTGGTCGAGCATGCCTTGCAGGCCCACCGGGCGGGGCTGTCCCGGGTGTACGTGGTGCGGGACGTCGACCACCCTGGTCAGCGGGTGGCCGGCTACTACGCCCTCGCGGCGGGTAGCGTTGCTCCGGCCGATGCCTCCCCGCGGCTGAGGCAGGGTGCCGGCCGCTACTACCAACCGGTGGTGATCCTGACTCGGCTTGGCGTTGACCGATCCGCCCAGGGCGTCGGGTTGGGGCGGGGCTTGGTGGTCGACGCCCTGCGGCGGATCGCAACAGCCGGGGAGGTCATCGGCGTACGGGCGGTGCTCATCCATTGCGAGAGCGAAGCCGCCCGCGACTTCTACCTGCGGTTGGCCAAGTTTGAGGCCAGCCCCACCGATCCGATGCACCTGCTGCTGTTGATGAAAGATCTGCGCCGCGCGCTCAACGGTTGACAATCCGACGCCGAACGCACGTGGTTGTCTGTCCAGGCTGCCGTCACCGTTGCCGTCAAGAGTGACCCACAACGGGCCGGGACGGCGTTGGTGAGCGAGGAAGGCCAGGTGAGAGGCCATGAAGTCGTAGGCCACTCTCCGGGTAAGCCATGACAATCCCACACGTACTATGTGATCGCCGGCAACACGCCGGTCCTCGTCCATAACTGCGGATCCTCCAACTTCTTTGATGCCGGCGACCAGCTCAATTTGCTTGTACCGAAGGTGAGTCCCAAATCAGGATTCCATGACGTATGGATTCACGGATCGGCGAATGGTGTTGCTCCTTCGTTTAATGCGGCTGAGGGTGGCGCTAGTCTGATTAATCATCGGGTTCTCGCGAGGATGATTAAGAATGACCCGAATTATAATGGAGCGCCTATTAGGCTCTGCTCATGTAATACGGGCTCCTCTTCGGGGGCATTTGCGCAAGACTTGGCGAATAAAATGGGCGTGGATGTGATGGCTCCTACCGGATATCTGTATGTCTGGCGCAATGGTCGCCTGAGTGTCGGTGCCGATGGGGCTCCGTTGGGGCCGCCCTATACTGGCGGAGGATGGCAGACCTTCCAACCCGGAGGTGGTAGGTGACCGGTAGTGCCCAGCTAAAGCAGGTTGGCTTCTACAAGTCTGCGGAAGACGTCTCGGCCGCTGCAGGGTCGACGCAATATTCGTGGGAACCCATGGCGGTGCGTTACCTCGAGCAGGGAATGACCGTATTGGTCTCACCTGGCTGGGTGCATGATCTGCTCGGTCGTCAGGCCAAAATAATCTGTCAGTACTCCACCCTGACGGACGGTAAATGGATTTGGCCGAGTGATTTAGTGTATTATCTGAGGACCTATCATGTCGTTCTTCCTGACGAATTCCTGGCTCATATGGCTTCGCATGGCTGGGTTGTTCCGGAACTTGGCGAAGCGGAGCTAGATGCAATCTGCGAGCAGTTAGAAATGGAGTGCGGCCTCTCGTGAAAGGTGGTGAGCGTATGTGGCGGAGCGCGGCGTGCCGTCCTGTCGCGGCTCCGTCGAAGCGCTGTGGGTCATGGGCGTACATCCGAGTTGCTGTCACGGTTGATGTCAGCTGATCATTGGCGGAGGAACGTCGATATCTGCCACCTCGTGATGCTGGGGATATGGGATCATCCGTTGATGCCGGCGTGCGCGCGGGGAGCGATCGGATAGAAAGAAGGAGTGCGACTCTTGGCGGGTCGGGTGGTCCGCTCAGATCTGGCCTGGAGAATTGTTTGATGAAGACCAGTGTCGAGCTGATTGCTGAGACTGGGCAGGGTGAGCGAGACTGCGGATCTTCTTCTGATGCTTAAGGGTCGCGATGACGCCGATTCTGAAGCTGTGCTTCAGATGGCTCCGCGTTGGCTGGTCGATGCATTCGCGCCTGAGCGGACGGTCGAGGAGGATGAGGCGTGGCTTGTGCAATGGCAAGCCGCGCCTGACCGCTGGCCTTCGAGCGGGAATCTGGCTGGACTGCTTCCAGCTGGTTTCACTGGTTCTCTTCGGGCAACGAGTTTTGGAGCATCAGTGACGCCCGTATCAATGAGAGCGGGCATTGTCTCATGGTTTTACCTTGAGCATGACGATGATCCGATTCCGTTCGAAGCGCTGAGATGGTTGGCTCTACTGGCTGAGCTGCAGGTCGGCAACGAAGTCCGGCTTGATTGACGCGATTGTGTTCGTGAAGCGGTCAGCCGGCTTCTGTGGCAGGCAACAAGCGCGCAGGTGTGGGAGTCGATCCGGAGCGAGGCGCTGTCCCACCAGCAGTCCATCGAGTTGATCAGGGAAGGGGTGCGGCGATGGAGTTGACCGGCGCGGTCTGGCGTAAGAGCAGCCGCAGCAACACCCAGGGCGGCAACTGTGTCGAGGTGGCCGGGAACCTGCCGGGTGTGATCGGGGTAGGGGACAGCAAGGACCCGGCCGGCCCGGTACTCACCTTCGACCCCGCCGCCTGGCGGGCCTTCCTCACCGCCCCACCCGCCAAGTAGCGACACGATGGGGAACGGGCCGTCACCAGTTCGAGATGAGTTCCTCGCCGAAGAGGCGCTCACTCTTGGTGGGTTCCGGTAGCCACACCGAGGTGATCGTCTTGCCGCTCGCGTCCAACGTCCGCACGGCCACGTGCATGTTCAGCGGGGCAACGGTCAGTCCGGCCCCGTTGGCCAACGGGCCGGACTGGACCACTTTGCGGTCTTGGTCGTCGGCCTCTACAAGTACCGCCTCCGGGGGGCCGACGATGAGCAGGCGCTCGCTGAGAACGGCGTGCCCACCCTCGCGCTCGGGTATGCGTACCGCTGCGAAGCCGGTCGGGTCCAACAGGCCCGTCGAGACCAGCGACCAGTCTGTTCGGCTGGCCGCCTCCGTCTCGGTGTCGTCCGGGGTGGCGTGTTCCGGGTTGGCCAGCGCCACCAGGGCTTTCGGGTTAGCGCCGACCTGGAGCACCACCGGACCGGGGCCGTCGGCCGGACCGATCAGCACCGCAGGCGTCGACCGTTGCCTGTCCGGGACCGGGCCACCCCAGAGCACGACCGGATCGCCCGCGACCAGCCCGGCCGCATCGACCAGAGTCCGGTACGAGGCCAGCGCGGCGCGGGCCGTCGCCTCATCCACCTCGCCGGGTACCCGGCTCGACGGTCGTGGACTGCCGGCCTCCGGCCGGCCGGTGATTTCGTCCACGCCATCGCCCACCGGCCCCTGGTGGCGCACCATTCCGTCGCAGATGACCTGCCACAGCTCCCCGGCGGAACGATTCTCGCGCAGCAGATAGTCCCCGGTCGGACTGGGTTGCCAGGTCCGCGTGACGGTGCCATCGGTGGTGATGGTCGCGGCGTGGGACGTCCGTACCGTGCAGCCCGCCGGTGCCAGGCCGAGCAGCCAGTCCGCCGACCAGCCATCACCGCTGCCGAGGGACGCGCCGGTCACCGTGAAGGGGGCCAGCCGCGCGTTGGCCAACCCGCTCGCCGACACCAGCGTGTCGGCCGGGGCGCCGCGACGTGCCGTTCTGCTGACCAGGGCGGCGGCCGAGTCCGAGTAGTACGCGACCACTACGGAACGCGAGGAGGTGAACTCGTGGACGAAGAGCACCTTGACCTTCGGCAGTGACGAGGCCATCCGGGTCTCACCACGTTCCTCGTCGAAGGCGCGGGTCAGGGCGGCGACAAGAGCCGGATCGTCGGCCAGGTTGCCGCGGGTCGGTGACCCGATCAGACGCCACGTCCATTCCGAGTCGACCGGGTAGCCCTCACCTGCGGACCGCCCGCCGGGCCAACCGTCGAGTCCGGCTGGGCCGTAGCCCAGCACCGCCGGGCTCACCAACACCACGGCCAGCAGGATGACCATCCGTCGGACGTACGCCTTCGGGTCGTCCACGCTCCGCCACCGGCGTAACGCCTTCAGCAGGGCGTTCTGCACCAGGTCCTGCGCGGTGTCGCGGGCGCCGGTCAGCAGGTACGCGGTACGCAGCAGGTCCGCGTAGTGGATCTCCACGAATTCGCGGAACCCGCCATCACTCACGTGCTGCCCCCTTTGTAGTGCCTGTCACCGAACATGACGCGGCTGGCCGCCGTCAGGTTGAGAGCGGAGCACGAGACAACGCTGTTGAATATTCTGTTCACATCACTGCGTTGTCAGGGTTATGTTTAAAGGGTGACTGCTGATGACCCCTTCACCCCACCCAACGCCGGCCAGCTCCGCGCCCACCGGCAGTACGCCGCCCTGGCCCGGATCACCGAGCGGCACGCCGACACCGACGAGCGGCGTCGCCGCTGGTCCCACCCGACGGTGCTCGACCCGTACGAGGCGGTCTGCCTGGTGACCGCACTGCTCAGCGGAGGCGCCCAGCCCGAGCCGGGTGAGAAATCGGTCGACCCGGCCGACCTGACCGCCGCGCTCACCCTCATCCCGCACGTCCGGGCCGAGATCGACGCGCTGGAGGCCGGGCTGCTCCAGTTGGCCCGCAGCCGGGGCCTGACCTGGCAGGCGATCGCCTTCGGGCTGGGCCTCGGCAGCGTCCAGGCCGCCCGGCAGCGCTACGAGCGGCTCTCCGGGCGGGTCGCCGCCGGCAACACCGACGACGACTGACGTACACCGAAGGATGTACCGCTGATCCGGCTGCTCGACCGGGACCGCTGGTCAGCCGTGCAGGGCGAGATCCTCGGCCTCCACCGGCAGGGCCAGTTCGTCGGCCTGCACCGGGGTGCGCCCGGTGTACCGGTTCAACACCCAGCCCATCAGCGTGAACCCGCCAGCGGCACCCGCCGCGACCAGCGCCAACTGCCAGGCCGACCCGGTCAACGCCGCCCCGCCGAGGTGCCCGACCAGGGCGCCGTACGTGGCCCAGCCCAGCGCGGCGGTCGCCTCGTAGAGCAGGAAGAGCCGGTACGGGTACTGACTGCGCCCGGCCGAGAAGCAGGCCGCCATCCGGCCACCGGGTACGAACCGGCACAGCAGGATCACCAGCGGCCCGGGGCGGCGCAGGCCCCGGGTGACCCGTCCGGCGGCCCGGCGTACCCGCCCCGGCGTACCCGCCCGGTCGTCCCGCCCGGACCGCCGGGGCGCCGACCGCCCGAGCAGGTAGCAGGCGAGGTCGCCGATGAACACCCCGAGCGCGCCGACCGCGATGGTCACCGGCAGGCTCAGCCCGCCGTACACGGTCAGCGCCCCGCCAGTGATCATGATGGCCTGGGTCGGTACGATCGGGACGAACGCGTCCAGCACCAGCAGCCCGAGCAGCGCCACGTACGCCCACACGGGCGACGCGACTTCCAGGAGGAGTTCGGGCACGGGCCACCTCGACGGTTCGGGCCGGTTGGGACCACGGTTCGGGCCGGTTGCGGATCGTCGTTGAGCGTGCCGCGCCGGCCATCACCGATGGTGACAGCCCTGGCCACAGGTGACCCGTACCACGGGCGGCGACAGCCGTCGGATATTGCAAATTTCACCGAAACGCTTGTGGCACAAGGGATTTCGCGTTGCGGGCGGCAGAACGCTCCGTGGCGGCGTACCGTTGTCGGCGCGTTGTCCGACCCGTCAGGTCCCCCGTTCCTGACGGCGGGTGCGCTGCGGTCCGCCGGCAGGTCCCGTGCCGGCGGGCCGCCCCAGGCCGCCGGAAATCGTGGTACACACGCCAACCGATCGGCGTAGCGTTCCCGCTATGCACAGTGCGGTCCTCACCACGACGCCGGGAGAACCCGGCGAGCCGTACTGACGCGACCATCCGTCGACGAGGGCCCCGGGCGATCCGCCCGGGGCCCTCGCCGTATCCCGGGTCGGGCCCATCGCACCGGTCGCCCCACTGGCCGTACCCGATCAAGGAGAACACGATGATCGACCACCGTAGGCTCGGCCGTGAGCTGGACCTCTTCGACTCCGACCCGCTGTCCGGCGCCGGCCTGCCGCTCTGGCTGCCGGCCGGGGCCGCCGCCCGGCACGCGGTCGAGTCCTACCTGCGCGAGCTGGAGCGCCGGGCCGGCTACCAGCATGTCTACTCGCCACCGCTGGGCCGCCGGGAACTCTTCGAACTCTCCGGACACCTCGGCCACTTCGCCGACGAGATGTTCCCGGTGATGTCGCTCAGCGCCGACGACGAGTTCGTCCTGCGCCCGTCGCTCTGCCCGCACCACGCACTGGTGTACCGGGCGCGCGGCCGTTCCTACCGGGACCTGCCGCTGCGGATCGCCGAGATCGGCGGGATGTACCGGGCGGAGCGTTCCGGGGTGCTCGGTGGGCTCAGCCGGGTACGCGCCATCTCGCTCAACGACGCGCACACCTTCTGCGCCCTCGACCAGGTCGGTGCGGAGGTCGCCGAGGTGCTACGACTGATCCGGGTGGCCCATGCCGCGCTGGGCGTGCAGCCGTCCGGGTACCGGTTGTCGCTGCGCGGACCGGGGGAGAAGTACATCGGGGACGACGAGATGTGGCACCGGGCCGAGGAACTGCTCCGGGCCGCACTGGACGGGATCGACTACCACGAGGCACCCGGTGAGGCCGCCTTCTACGGCCCGAAGATCGACATTCAGATCCGGGACGCCGCCGGCCGGGAGTCCACCCTCTCCACCATCCAGCTCGACTTCGACAAACCGGAGCGGTTCGACCTGTCCTACCGGGACCGCTCGGGCGGCCGGAGCCGGCCGGTCATGGTGCACCGCAGCCTGGTCGGCAGCATGGAACGGCTCTTCGCGTACCTGATCGAGGCGCACGGCGGGGCCTTCCCCGCCTGGTACGCCCCGACCCAGGTGGTGGTGCTCCCGGTCGACGCCGCCCAGCAGCCCGTCGCCGACGCTTTCGTCCGGGACTGTGTAGCCGCCGGGCTGCGCGCCGACCTGCACGGCGACGGTACCCTCGGCGTCCGGATCCGGCGGGCCGCCGAACGGAAGGTGCCCTACGTCGCGGTGCTCGGCGCCCGGGAGGCCGCCGCCGGCCAGGTCTCCCTGCGCCGACGAGGCCCGGCCACCCGCCTCGGCGACGCGATACCCGTCGCCGAGGCGGTCCGGCTCATCGCTGACGAGGCGTCCCCCCGCTGGTAAGGAAGGGCCCCTTCTTATCGCTTTCGGTATAGGAAGGGCCCCCTCCTAACACCCCGGCCGGAGGCGCTGCTGCACCGGACGCCTCCGCCTCTTCAGCGGGTACCTCGGTCACCGGCTGGCTGAACTGCGCGTGGTAGAGCCGGTGGTAGGCGCCCCCGGCGGCGAGCAACTCGTCGTGGGTGCCCTGTTCGACGATCCGGCCGTCCTCCATCACCAGGATCAGGTGGGCGTCCCGGATCGTCGACAGCCGGTGGGCGATGACGAAACTGGTCCGGTCCGAGCGGAGGGCGGCCATCGCGTGCTGCAGCAGCACCTCCGTACGGGTGTCCACCGAGCTGGTCGCCTCGTCCAGGATCAGCAGCGATGGATTGGCCAGGAACGCCCGGGCGATGGTGATGAGCTGCTTCTCCCCGGCGCTGACGTTGCCGCCCTCCGAGTCGATCACGGTGTCGTACCCGTCGGGCAGGCTGCGGACGAACCGGTCGACGAAGGTCGCCTTCGCCGCGGCAAGGATCTCCTCCTCGGTGGCGTCCGGCCGGCCGTACGCGATGTTGTCGCGGATCGTCCCGCCGAAGAGCCACGCGTCCTGGAGCACCATGCCGATGGCGCCGCGCAGCTCGTCCCGGCGCATCGCGGTGATGTCCACCCCGTCCAGGGTGATCCGTCCCGCGTCCAGCTCGTAGAACCGCATGATGAGGTTGACCAGGGTGGTCTTGCCGGCACCTGTCGGCCCGACGATGGCCACGGTGTGCCCGGGCTCGGCGACCAGGGACAGGTCCTCGATCAGCGGCTTCTCCGGGGTGTACCGGAAGGAGACCTGCTCGAACTCCACCCGGCCGTGCGGCTGGTCCACCCGGACCGGGCTGGCCGGGTCGGGGGTCTGCTCCTCGGCGTCGAGCAGGTCGAAGACCCGCTCGGCCGAGGCCACCCCGGACTGGAGCAGGTTCGCCATCGACGCGACCTGGGTCAGCGGGTGGGTGAACTGCCGGGAGTACTGGATGAACGCCTGCACGTCACCGAGGCTCATCGCCCCGGACGCGACCCGGAGGCCACCGACCACCGCGACCACCACGTAGCTGAGGTTCCCGATGAACATCATCGACGGCATGATGATCCCGGAGATGAACTGGGCGCCGAAGCTCGCCCGGTACAGCTCCTCGTTCTTCCCGGCGAAGGCGGCCTCCACCTCACGCTGCCGACCGAAGACCTTGACCAGCTCGTGGCCGGTGAATGCCTCCTCGATCTGGGCGTTGAGCTGACCGGTGTGCGTCCACTGGGCGATGAACTGTTTCTGCGAGCGCTTGGCGATCTGCTTGGTCACCACCACCGACAGCGGTACCGCGACCAGGGCGATCACCGCCAGCAGCGGCGACACCACGAACATCATGGTGAGTACGCCGACCACGGTGAGCAGCGAGGTGAGAAGCTGGCTCATCGTCTGCTGGAGGCTCTGCGAGATGTTGTCGATGTCGTTGGTGACCCGGCTGAGCAGCTCACCCCGGGGCTGCCGGTCGAAGTAGGGCAGCGGCAGGCGGTTGATCTTGGCCTCGACGTCGGCCCGCAGCTTCAGGATGGCCTGCTGGACGACATCGTTGAGCAGGTACCCCTGCCACCAGCCGAGCAGGCTGGCCACGAGGTAGATGCCGAGGGCGATCAGCAGGATCCAGGCCAGTCGGGAGAAGTCGATCCCCACCCCCGGTATTACCTGCATCCGCAGCAGCATGTCGGCGAAGTTGTCGTCGCCGGTCGCCCGGGCCTGCGCCACGGCCTGCTCCAGGGTCACCCCCTCCGGCAGCCGCTCACCGAGCACCCCGGCGAAGATCACGTCGGTGGCCCACCCGAGCACCTTCGGCCCGATGACGTTGAGGGCGACGCTGAGCACGGCGAGCGAGATCACCCCGAACAGCGGCACCCGGTAGGGGCGGAGCCGGCCGATCAGCCGGCGGGCCGACGGGCCGAAGTTCATCGAGCGCTCGGCCGGCATGGCCGCGCTCATCCAGGGCGGGCCACCCCGGCCGCCGGCCCCGGCCGCGGGCAGCCGCTCCGGCGTCGTACCCCCGGGCTTCCCGCCGGGCTGCGCGGTCGCCGCCGGGCGTGCGCCCCCGGCCGGCGTGGTCGTCACCTGCGGCCCGGTCATGCCGTCACCGCCGAGGCGAGCTGGGAGGCGACGATCTCGGCGTACGTCGGACAGGTGGCGAGTAGTTCGTCATGTCGGCCCCGACCGACCACGGTTCCGTCCTCCAACACGATGATCTGGTCCGCGTCGATGATGGTGGAGACCCGCTGGGCGACGATCACCACGGCGGCGTCGGCGGTGACCTCCCGCAGGGCGGCCCGCAGCCGGGCGTCCGTGCCCAGGTCGAGCGCGCTGAACGAGTCGTCGAAGAGGTAGATCTCCGGTCGCCGGACCAGGGCCCGGGCGATGGCCAGCCGTTGCCGCTGACCGCCGGAGATGTTGGTGCCGCCCTGCGCGATGGGGGCGTCCAGCCCGCCCGGCATGGCCTCGACGAAGTCCCGGGCCTGGGCGGTCTCCAGCGCCGCCCACAGCTCGTCGTCACCGGCGTCCGGGTTGCCGTAGCGCAGGTTGCTGGCCACCGTCCCGGAGAAGAGGTACGGCCGCTGCGGTACCAGCCCGATCCGGCCCCAGAGCAGGTCCGGGTCGAGCTCCCGGACGTCGACGCCGTCCACGAGTACCGCACCGGAGGTCACGTCGACCAGCCGGGGGACCAGGTTCAGCAGGGTGGTCTTCCCGGCACCGGTGCTGCCGATGATCGCGGTGGTCCGTCCCGCCTCGGCCCGGAACGAGACGTCCCGCAGCACCGGGGCCGCCGCGCCCGGGTACCGGAACTCGACGTCGCGCAGCTCCAGCTCCCCGTGGCCGGATACCTCGCCGACCGGCTGCGCGGGTGGGGTGACCGAGGTGTGGGTGTCCAGCACCTCGGTGATCCGCTCGGCGCAGACTGCCGCCCGGGGCACCGACATCAGCATGAACGTCGCCATCATCACCGACATCAGGATCTGCATCAGGTAGCTGAGGAACGCGGTCAGCGCACCGACCTCGATCTCGCCGGTTTCGATCCGGGACGCGCCGAACCAGAGCACGGCGACGCTGGAGACGTTGAGCACCAGCATCACGATCGGGAAGACCAGGGCCATCAGTCGACCGGTACGCAGTGCGGTGGCGGTCAGGTCGGCGTTGGCGACGGCGAACCGCTCGGTCTCGTACGGCTCGCGGACGAACGCCCGGACCACCCGGATGCCGGTGATCTGCTCGCGCAGCACCCGGTTGACCGTGTCCACCCGGGTCTGCATGAGCCGGAACTGGGGGACCATCCGGCCGCTGATCAGGCCGAGTGCGACGCCGAGCACCGGCACGCTGACCACCATCAGCCAGGAGAGGCCGGCGTCCTCGCGCAGCGCCATGATGACGCCACCGACCATCATGATCGGCGCCCCGACCAGCAGGGTGCTGCCCAGTACGACGAGCATCTGCACCTGCTGCACGTCGTTGGTGTTGCGGGTGATCAGGGACGGTGCGCCGAAGTGGGCGACCTCGCGGGTGGAGAAGCTCATCACCCGGCTGAACACGGCGGCCCGGACATCCCGTCCGAAGCTCATTGCGACCCGCGAGCCGAGGCGTACCGCCACGATCGCGGTGGCGATCTGCACCGCGCTGACCAGCAGCATCCAACCGCCGGTAGTGAGGATGTAGCCGGTGTCGCCCCGGGCGATGCCCCGGTCGATGATGTCGGCGTTGAGGCTCGGCAGGTAGAGCAGGGCGATGGTGCCGACCAGGTGCAGCAGTACGACGAGCAGCAGCGGCCGGCGGTACGGCCGGAGGTGGGTGCGGAGCAGCCGGATCAGCATCGGCCACTCCCCGGGTCGGCGGGCCGGTGTGGTTGGTTCAACGTGGTGCCCTCCCCGCAGGACATGGTCTGGATGAGTTCGAGCAGGAATCTGCGGATCACCGCCGCCTGCGCCGGATCGGCGTCGACCGAGGTGAGGGGTGCGTTCGTACCTATCAGCCGGGCGATGGTCGCCATCCGGTCCACCCCGGCCGGGGTGAGCGCGAGTCGGATCGTACGGCGGTCGGTGTCGCTGCGGCGTCGCTCCACCAGGCCGTCCCGTTCGAGGGTGTCGATGATCCCGGTGGCGGTGGCCGGGCGGACGAAGCAGTGGTCGGCCAGGGCGCGGTGGGTCAACTCGCCGTGCCGGTGCAGGGCGACCAGGGCCGCCATGCCGGCCACGGTGAGCCCGTGCTGCTCGGCGAGGTAGCGGCTCCAGCGCTGGGTGGCGAGGTGACCGGCGATGCTGAGCAGCCGGCCGAGTGGTGCGTCGTCCAGTTCGTCCCAGCTCACCGGAACATGTTAGCTGCCTGAATGTTAGGAGCCAAACAGAATTCCGGCTGCGGCGGCCAGGAAGAGCAGTTGCAGGACGGTACGGATGCCGAGCGGGGTGACCGGCCGGCCGCCCAGGGTCAGCCCGCGCCGGGCGGCTGACACGTTCGCCGGGAACATGGCGAGCATGAGCAGGGCCAGCCCGGCGGCTGCCCAGGGGGCGGTGACCGGCACCAGCAGGCCGACCGCGCCGGCCAGTTCCAGCACTCCCGTCAGGGTGACCAGCAGGTCGGGGCGGGGTAGTCGGGGCGGCACCATGGCGATCAGGTCGCCCCGGCGGCCGGCGGCGAAGTGGGCGGTGCCGGTGAGGACGAACATCCCGGCCAGGCCGACGCGGAGAGCCGGGTGCCAGCCGTCCAGTGCGTCGACGCCGGCCAGCCCGGCCAGCCGGGCGACCAGGAAGCCGGCGATCAGGGCGATCAGGGGGGCCATGGCGTTCTCCGCTTCTCCCAGGCAACTTGTCACTGCCAAGATTGGCACCGCCTGCGAATCCTGTCAATGACAAGATAGGGTGGCGTGGTGAGCGCAACCAAGGCGTACCACCACGGTGACCTGCGGCGGGCCCTGCTGGCGTCGGCGGTCGACGCGATCGCCGAGTCCGGCCCGGCCGCACTCAGCCTGCGCGACCTGGCCCGCCGGGCCGGCGTCTCGCACGCCGCCCCCGCCCACCACTTCGGCGACAAGGCCGGCCTGCTCACCGCCCTCGCCGCCCAGGGATTCGACCTGCTCGCCGAGGAACTGAGACAGTCCGGCACCGACCTGCTGGAGGCCGGCGTCGGTTACGTGCGCTTCGCCGTCCGGCACCGGGCCCACTTCGAGGTGATGTTCGCCCCCGGGCTCTACCGCCGGGACCTTCCCGAGGTCACCGCCGCCCGGGACCGCGCCACCGCCGCCCTCCGGGAGGCCATCGCCCGCAATCCGGACGCCAGCGCCAGCGACCCGCAGGCCACCCGGCTCGCCACCTGGTCGATCGTGCACGGCTTCGCCACCCTGTGGCTCTCCGGCGCGCTCCCCGCCGAGGTCGGCACCGACCCCGAGACCGCCGCCCGCAACGTCATCCCCCTCCTCTTCCGCTGAGATGTAAGGAAGGGCCCCCCATTAACGCTTTCGGTAGAGGAAGGGCCCCTTATTAACACCTGAGGGCGGGGATCAGCGGGCCACGCCCCCGGGTACGCGTCGAGGTCGGGGTCGTCGTCGGGACCGGTTGGCGTGCTGACCGCGTACTCCCGCATCACCTCGGCCACCGCGTGCAGGAACTCGGCGGTCGCCGCCGCCTGCTCCGGGCAGCCGGGCCGCCGCCCGCCCCACGCCGTCGAGTATCGGGCGCGAGGGCCGTTCCAGGTACCCAGCCCGGACCAGCCGGCGGTCGCTCGGGGCGGGACCCGTCCCACGGGCCCGAGCGGTGCGGGGCTGGCGAAGAGGTGGTCGATCGCTGCGGCGTCGGTCGTACCGATGCCGAGCCGGCGGGCCAGGTCGGCTCCACGCTCGGCATCGCCGGGCTCGGCACCGTGCTCTTCGCCAGCCTCGGCGGCATCCTCAGCAACCGGCTCGACGACCAGCCCGGACTCGATCCCGGCGGGCAGGAGCCGATCGTCGACGCGGTGAAGGGAGCGCCGGGGCGACCATCACCGGTCCGGCGGCGGAGCCCCGGACCGCCCCGGGCTGCCGAGGACGCCCGGGTCGCGTTTACCGACGCCACCCGGTACGCCGCTCTCGTCACCGTAGGCTTCCTGGTCATCGGCCTGGTCGCCGGTACGCGGCTGCCCGCCGGCCAACCGTCCGGGCGGTGACCTGGATCTCCGGGTGGACCGTGCCTGGCACCATGCACAGATGATCAATTCTGCGGCGGACCGTGCGGCGGAGCCTGTGCCGGGGGACGTCATCGTCTTCCCGGGTAACCCATGGCCGGCCGGCCACCAGATCAGTGCTTTCGAGTGGACCGGTCGGCTGGAGCCGGGGCCCCAGCTCTGGTTCGACCTGCATCTGCGGACCGCCGACCACCCCGACCCGCCGCCGGGTCCGGTGGACGCGACGGACCACGACCCCGCCGGCTGGACCTCGCCCGACGTGTGGCACAACTACCACGCCTGCACGCTCTCCTCGACCCACTGGGGCCACTACGGCTTCCTGGTCGGCACCCCCGACCGGCCGCTCACGCTGGGCGCGCTGGACGGTCGGGAGTTCCTGGTCGACCAGCTTCCCGACGCGCCGGACAACGCCGGTGCCGATCAGGACGACGAGGACTACGACCGCGCCTTCGGGATCTATCTGCTGGGCCACGACACGGTCGCCGCGCACCGCATCGCCTTCCGCCAGGCGCCCGGTGGCGCGTTCGACGTGGGCTGGCAGGGCCGGATCGCACTCAGCTACCACGACCTGAGGGCTCCGTTCGACCGCTCCTTCCACGCCCGCATCCATCGGGTACGGCTGGAGCAGATCGCGGTTCCGGCGTCGGTCAACCCGGCACAGGCCCCGGTGGAGTTGGCCCGGGTACTGGCCGAGGCGGGCGAGTTTCGCTACGCGGACGGGCTGATGCGGCGCGTACCCGCTGAGCAGGCTGTCCCGGACAGGCGGATGTCGACCTGTTAAGAAGGGGCCCTTCCTCTACCAAAAACGTTAAGAAGGGGCCCTTCCTTACGTCTCACCAGCTGGTGGGTAGCGGCATGCCCTCGGTGTAGCCGGCGGCGCTCTGTACGCCGATCAGCGCCCGTTCGTGGAACTCGGTGAGGTTCTTCGCACCGGCGTAGGTGCAGGCGCTGCGGACCCCGGCGATGATCTCGTCGATCAGGTCCTCCACGCCGGGGCGGGACGGGTCGAGATACATCCGGGCCGAGGAGATGCCCTCCTCGAAGACCGCCTTGCGGGCCCGGTCGAACGGACTGTCGTCGGCGGTACGGGCACTGACCGCCCGCGCCGACGCCATGCCGAAGCTCTCCTTGTACCGCCGCCCGTCCGCGTCGGTGTAGAGGTCACCGGGGGACTCGTAGGTGCCGGCGAACCAGGAGCCGATCATCACGTTGGATGCCCCGGCGGCCAGGGCGAGCGCCACGTCCCGGGGGTGGCGCACCCCGCCGTCGGCCCAGACGTGCCGGCCGAGTTGCCGGGCCGCCGCCGCGCAGTCGAGGACGGCGGAGAACTGCGGCCGGCCGACGCCGGTCATCATCCGGGTGGTGCACATGGCACCCGGCCCGACGCCGACCTTGATGATGTCGGCGCCCGCGTCGACCAGGTCCCGTACCCCGTCGGCGGTGACCACGTTGCCGGCGGCGACCGGCACCGCCGGGTCCAGCCGGCGGACCGCCCGTAGGGCGGAGATCATCCGTTCCTGGTGCCCGTGTGCGGTGTCCACCACCAGGGTGTCCACCCCGGCCGCCAGCAGCGCCGCAGCCTTGCCGGTGACGTCGCCGTTGATTCCGATGGCCGCCGCCACCCGCAGCCGTCCCCGGTCGTCGACGGCCGGGCGGTACAGGGTGGCCCGCAGCGCGCCCTGCCGGGTGAGTACGCCGACCAGGCGCCCGTCGGCGTCGACCACCGGGGCCAGCCGGCGCCGCCCCTGCGACAGCCGGTCGAAGCCGGTACGCGGGTCCGCGTCGGCGGGTACGGTGTGCAGCTCGGTGGACATGACGTGCCGGAGCTGGGCGAACCGGTCCACGCCCACGGTGTCCGCCTCGGTGACCACCCCGAGCGGCCGCCGCTCGGCGTCGACCACGACCACCGCCGCGTGGGACCGCTTCGGCAGCAGGTGGATCGCGTCGCCGACGGTGTCGGTCGGGCCGAGCGTGATCGCCGTGTCGTGTACCAGGTGACGCTGCTTGACCCAGCCGACGACCTCGGCGACCACGTCGATCGGGATGTCCTGCGGGATCACCACGATCCCGCCGCGCCGGGCGACGGTCTCCGCCATCCGGCGGCCGGCCACGGCGGTCATGTTCGCCACCACCAGCGGGATGGTGGTGCCCGTGCCGTCGCTGGTGGCCAGGTCCACGTCGAGCCGGGAACCCAGCTCCGAGCGGGCCGGGGCCATGAAGACGTCGTTGTAGGTCAGGTCGTGCGCGGGTACCGCGCCGTTGAGAAACCGCACTGAGCCATCATGGCGGCCCTGGCCTGCGGACGCGCCCGGTGGTCGGGGAAAACACGTCCACCGGGCGGGTACCCGTGGCAGTGGTCAGGCGATGGTGCAGATCGCCGCACCGGCGGTGATCACGGCCCCCACCTCGGCGGAGAGCCCACTGACCGTGCCGGCCTTGTGGGCGTGCAGCGGCTGCTCCATCTTCATCGCCTCCAGGACCACCACCAGATCACCCTCGGCGACGGTGTCGCCGTCGGCTACCGCGATCTTGACGATGGTGCCCTGCATCGGGGAGGTGAGCGCGTCCCCGCTCACCGCCGCACCGGCCTTGGCGCCACCGCCCCGGCGGGCGGCCGGCCTGCGGGCGGCGGGCGCGGCGGCGGTCGTACCCGCACCGAAGCCGGCGGGCAGGCTGACCTCCAGCCGCTTGCCGCCGACCTCGACCACGACGGTCTCCCGTTCGGCCGGACCCTCGGCGGGGCCGGCGGCGGCGGTGAACGGCGGCACGGTGTTGTTGAATTCGGTCTCGATCCACCGGGTGTGCACCCGGAACGGCTCGTCGGTGAACGCGGCGTCGCGGATCACCAGCCGGTGGAACGGCAGCGCGGTGGCCATCCCCTCGACGACCATCTCGTCCAGTGCCCGGCGGGCCCGCTCCAGCGCCTCGGTCCGGGTCTCCCCGGTGATGATCACCTTGGCGAGCAGGGAGTCGAAGTTGCCGCCGATCACGTCACCGGCCGAGATGCCGGTGTCCACCCGTACGCCCGGCCCGGTGGGTAGCCGCAGCGCGGTGACCGTACCGGGGGCGGGCAGGAAGTTGCGGCCCGGGTCCTCGCCGTTGATCCGGAACTCGATGGAGTGCCCGCGCGGCGTCGGGTCCTCGGTGATCCGCAGCTTCTCCCCGGCGGCGATCCGGAACTGCTCCCGGACCAGGTCGATCCCGGCGGTCTCCTCGGTGACCGGGTGTTCGACCTGGAGCCGGGTGTTGACCTCCAGGAACGAGATGGTGCCGTCCGCGCCGACCAGGTACTCGACGGTGCCGGCGCCGTGGTAGCCGGCCTCCCGGCAGATTGCCTTGGCGCTCTCGTGGATCTGCTTGCGCTGCGCCTCGGTCAGGAATGGTGCGGGCGCCTCCTCGACCAGCTTCTGGTGCCGGCGTTGCAACGAGCAGTCCCGGGTACCGACGACGATGACGTTGCCGTGCTGGTCGGCGAGGACCTGTGCCTCGACGTGCCGGGGCCGGTCGAGGTAGCGCTCGACGAAGCACTCGCCCCGGCCGAACGCGGCGACCGCCTCGCGGGTGGCCGACTCGAACAGGTCGGGGATCTCCTCCATGGTGCGGGCCACCTTCAGCCCCCGTCCACCACCACCGAAGGCGGCCTTGATTGCCACTGGCAGGCCGTGGTCGACGGCGAAGGCGAGCACCTCGTCCGGGCCGCCCACCGGGTCGGGGGTACCGGGCACGAGCGGAGCGCCGGCCCGCTGGGCGATGTGCCGGGCGGTCACCTTGTCCCCGAGGTCCCGGATCGCCTGCGGGGTCGGGCCGATCCAGGTCAGGCCCGCGTCGATGACCGCCTGGGCGAAGTCCGCGTTCTCGGCGAGGAAGCCGTAACCCGGGTGCACGGCGTCGGCGCCGGAGCGGGCGGCCACGTCGATCAGCTTGTCGATCCGTAGGTACGTGTCGGCGGCGCTTTCCCCACCAAGGGCGTACGCCTCGTCGGCTAGGGTGACGTGCAGGGCGTCCCGGTCGGAGTCGGCGTAGACGGAGACGCTGCCCAGACCCGCGTCGCGGCAGGCGCGGACGACCCGCACGGCGATCTCGCCGCGGTTGGCGATGAGTACCTTGCGCACCTCAGACTCCTCCCGGGGGTTACTGACCGGGAGTGTATCGGCCACTTTGGTCGCCTTAACCGGCGCTAAGTGTGGGATGTTGCACTGTTCGTCTGGGGTGCTGGCGAGGTGCTGTCGGGAACCGTGCTGACGTGCGGAAACGTGCTGCCGGAAGGTGGGCCGGGCGGGTCGCCGCCGGGATCCGACAGGCCGGGACAGTAGTCAAACTTGTCTATTACGCTTGTTTGGTGTCTGCCACTCGCATGATGATTCTCGGCCTGGTCAAGTGGATGCAGCCGGTGCACGGCTACGACGTCCGTCGTGAGCTGCTCAGCTGGGGTGCCGAGAAATGGGCCAACGTGCAGCCCGGGTCGATCTACCACGCCCTGCGCAAACTCACCGACGAGGGCCTGCTCCGGGCGGTCGCCACCGAACAGGTGGGTGGTCGTCCGGCGCGGACCAGCTACGAGGTGACCCCGAAGGGGGCGGACGAGTTCGAGACGCTGCTGCGGGGGCTGTGGTGGCAACTGCACGAGCCGGCGGACCCGTTCGCGGTGGCCTTCTCCTTCCTGCCCGCACTGCCTCGGGACGAGGCGGCCGCTGCCCTGCGCAACCGGGCCCACCTGCTGCGGGCCGGGAACGAGTCGATGCGGGCCGCACTCGCCTCCGAGTGGATGCGGACCACCCGGCCGGTGCATGTCGGCTGGATGTTCGAACTCTGGTCGGCTCGGGCGGAAGCTGAGATTTCCTGGTGTGAGCGAATCGCCGAACTGGTCGAGTCCGGGGTGCCCTACCTCCCCGCCGAGCTGACCGGGCAGGAGGGCTGGGCGGGCTGGCCGGAACAGAATAATCAACGTTGACCAAAGGCGTTATATCGCGATAGCCTGCTGGCCGCGCGGCGCTGCCGTGTGCCCACCACAGGACACCGGCCGGTGCGTCACCGGCCCGGACCACGGGGAGCTCACATGATCGAGACCAGCGGGCTGCGAAAGTCGTTCCGCAGCCGCCAGGGTCGGGAGTCGAAGACTGTCGACGCCGTACGCGGCGTCGACCTGCACGTGACGGAAGGCGAGATCTTCGGTTTCCTCGGCCCGAACGGGGCAGGCAAGACCACCACCCTGCGGATGCTCGCCACCCTCATCGAGCCGGACGGCGGTGCGGCCACCATCGCCGGGGCCGACCTGCGCCGGGACCCCGCCGGGGTGCGCCGCCGGATCGGGTACGTGCCGCAGGGCGGCAGCACCTGGGACGAGTCCACCGCCCGGGAGGAACTGGTCCTCCAAGCCCGGATGTACGGCATCGGCCGGGCCGAGGCACGGCGCCGCGCGGTCCGCGCGCTGGCCGCCTTCCAGCTCACCGAGTACGCCGACCGCAGGTGCCGCACCTACTCCGGCGGGCAGCGCCGACGGGTCGAGATCGCCCTCGGGATCATCCACGAACCGAAGGTGGTCTTCCTCGACGAGCCGACCACCGGCCTCGACCCACAGAGCCGGGCCCACATGTGGGACGAGATCCGGCGCCTGCGCAACGAGGGGATGACCGTCTTCATCACCACCCACTACCTGGACGAAGCCGACGCGCTCTGCGACCGGATCGCGATCACGGACCACGGTGAGGTGGTCGCCGAGGGCACCCCGGCCGACCTCAAGCGGGAGATCTCCGGGGACGTGGTGGTCGTCGGCCTCGACCGGGCGAGCACCCCGCAGGCGGCGCAGGTGCTCGACACCGAGGAGTACGTCGCGAAGCTGGAGACCGTGGACGAGGGCGGGCTGCGCCTCTACGTCTCGGAGGGGGCCACCGCCATCCCGCTGATCCTGCGCCGGCTCGACGCTGCGGACCTCACCCTGCGCTCCATCGAGCTGCACCGGCCCAGCCTCGACGACGTCTTCCTCACCAAGACCGGACGCTCGCTGCGCGAGTCCTGAGCCCGCCGACCCGTCAGGAGAATCCCGTGAAAACCGCCCGCGACACCTGGCTGATTTTCCAGCGTCAGCTTCAACTGCTGCTCCGCAACCCGGTCTGGGTCTTCGTCGGCGTCTTCCAGCCGGTGATGTACCTGCTGCTCTTCGCCCCGCTGCTCAAGCCCGCGCTGAACGCGCCGACCCAGGCCGAGGCGTACAAGATCTTCGTGCCCGGCCTGCTCGTCCTGCTCGCCATCTTCGGTGGCCTCTTCCAGGGCTTCGGCCTCATCGCCGAACTGCGGGCCGGCGTGATCGAACGGTCCCGGGTCACCCCGGTCAGCCGGCTCGCCCTGCTCCTCGGTCGCTCCCTGCGGGACGTGGTGTCCCTGATCGTGCAGGCCGTCATCATCACCGGACTGGCGATGCTCTTCGGGCTCTCCGTCTTCATCGGTGACCTACTGCTGGCGTACCTGATGCTCGCCCTGATCGCCCTGATGACCTCGGCCGTCTCGTACGGCGTCGCGCTGCTGGTCAAGAGCGAGGACGCGCTGGCGCCACTGATGAACACCATCGCCCAGCCGGTACTGCTGCTCTCCGGCATCCTGCTGCCGCTGACCTTCGCGCCCGGCTGGTTGCAGGGCATCGCCGAATGGAACCCGTTCTCCTGGGCGGTCGACGGCACCCGGGCCCTGTTCGCCGGTGACCTCGCCAACGACCGGGTCTGGCAGGGACTGCTGATCGTCGCCGCACTGACCGTCGCGGCGGTCGTCTGGGCCGCCCGAGCCTTCGCCCGCAGCGTCCGCTGAAATGTAAGGAAGGGGATGTAAGGAAGGGCCCCCGCTTAACGTATTTGGTAGAGGAAGGGCCCCCTATTAACACCCTGCCAGCAGAGAGACGTCGCTCTCACCAGCGACGGACCAGGCCCGGAAGCGCCGTAGCGTAACGGGCGTGCCCCGCCTCACCCGTGACCGCGCCACCTGGTTCGCGTACGCGCACCTGGGCCTCTGGGGCTTCTTCCTCTACGGCTTCGGACCGCTGGTGCCGCTGCTCCGCGACGAGCAGGGCACCAGCGCTGCCGTCGCCAGCCTGCACAGCACCGGGATCGCCGTCGGCGCACTGCTCGGCGGGGCGGTCTTCGCGCCGCTGACCCGCCGGCTCGGCCGGTACCGGATCAGCTGGCTCGGCCTGGCCGGGGTGGCCGTCGGCGTCGTCGCGCTGGCCGCCCTGCGCCCACTGCCCGCCACGCTCGGCGCCACCGTCGTCATCGCCACCTTCGGCATGCTGGTGATCAGCGGAGTCAACGTCGTACTCACCGAACGGCACGGCCCGGCCGCACCGGCCGCGCTGAGCGAGGCCAACGCGGCCTGTGCGGGCATGGGCATCCTCGCCCCGCTGGCCATCGGCGCCGCCGTCACCGCCGGACCCGGCTGGCGGGCGGCCCTGGCCGTCGAGGTCGTCCTGATCGCCCTCGTCGCCGTGGTCGCGCTCGCCACCCGGGTACCCGGTCCGACCGCCCCGACCGTGCGGGCCGTCACGCGGAGCACCCCGGCCCGGCTGCCTCGCACCTACTGGATCGCCTGGCTGCTGATGGCGGTCACCGGCTCGATCGAGGTGTGCCTCTCACTCTGGACCGCCGACGTGCTCCGCTCGCACGCCGGCCTCTCCGCCGGGGCCGCGTCCGCCGCCGTCGCCGCCATCGTCGGTGGGATGTTCATCGGCCGGCTCGTCGGGGGCCGGTTCGCCCTGCGGTACCCGCCGGTCCCGTTGCTGTTCGGCGCACTCGCCGTGTCGCTGGCCGGGTTCACCGTCTTCTGGGCATCGCCGATCGGCTGGCTCGCGGTGACCGGGCTGTTCATCCTCGGTATCGGCAACTCCATGCACTATCCGCTCGCCATGTCGGTCGCCTTCGCCGCCGCCGGACCGGCAGCCGACCGGGCGGCCGGCTACGCGTCGTACTCGATGGGGATCGGCTTCGGCATCGCCCCCGTCGCGCTCGGCTGGGTGGCCGACGGGGTCGGACCGCACCTGGCCTTCCTGCTCCTGCCCGGCTTCATCGGGCTGGCGGCACTGCTCGCCTCAGGTGTTAGGAAGGGCCCCTTCTTATCGCATTCGGTAGAGGAAGGGCCCCCTCCTAACCGCGACGCCACTCTCAGCAGCGCCGGGCCAGCGTCAGACCGTCGGCCACCGGCAGCATGACCCGCTCCACCCGTACGTCGGCCATGATCTCGTCGTTGAATGCCGCGATCGCCCGGTCGGCCGCGTCCTGCGGCGCGAGTACCCGACCGCCGCGCAGAACGTTGTCCACCGCGATCAGGCCACCGGGGCGCATCCGGGGTACCAACTCGGCCCAGTAGACCGGGTAGCCGACCTTGTCGGCGTCGATGAACGCGAAGTCGAGGTACGGCTCGTGCGGCAGCTCGCGCAGCGTCTCACCGGCCGGCCCGATGCGCAGCTCGATCCGGTCGTCAACGCCGGCCCGCGTCCAGTACCGCCGCGCGATGTCGGTGAACTTCTCTGAGATGTCGAAGCAGGTCAGCCGGCCGTCGGCGGGCAGTCCGCGGGCGATCGACAGGGCCGACAGGCCGGTGAAGGTGCCGACCTCCACCGCCTGCCGGGCCCCGACCAGCCGGGTGAGGAAGGTCAGCAGCGCGGCCTGCTCCGGCGCGACCTGCATGTGCGCGTCCTTGGGCAGCAGCGCGAGGGTCTCCTCGGCCAGCTCGTTGATGAGCGCATCCGGTGGCGCACCGTGCGCGATCAGGTACGCGTGCAACTCTTCGGTGATGGGCAGCGGTTTCGTGGTCATGATCGGACGCTAGCCGACCTGCCGCCCGACCGGCAGACGGTTCTTGACCCGACCGGAAAGGTCCTTTTGGCTATCGAAGGATCTGGATGCTGTCATCGCCGGGAGGCAGGCTGTGGACGTACCCCTGAAGCGCCCGATCCCGTTTCTCGCCGTTCTGGCCGCCGCGCTTGTCGGGCTGGCAACCGTCCCGACGATGCTGGCCGCCCACGCGACCACCGGCCGCACCTTCGCCACCGGCCTCACCGCGCGTTACGTCGAACAGTCGGCCTGGGACACTGGCTACGGCGGGGGATACGTGATCGCCAACTCCGGAAGCGCGACCGCCGCCGGCTGGACCCTGGAGTTCGACCTGCCGGACGGTTCCACCATCAGCAACTCGTGGAGCGCGGTGCGGACCAGCACCGGTCAGCACCACCGGTTCAGCAACGAGACGTGGAACGGCAGCATCACACCCGGTGGTACCGTCGACTTCGGTTTCAACGTCTATGGGGCCGGGCGCCCGATGAACTGCCTGCTCAACGGCCAGCCCTGCGCCGGGGGCGCGGGTCCCACCACGCCACTGCCGTCGGCAACCCCGACCGCCAACCCCACCACGCCACCGCCATCGGCAACCGGTGACCAACGCGGTCAGCGGTCTGACCAACATCGCGGTCACGCCCTGACCGACATCACGGTGCCGTCCTGACCGACATCGCGGTCGCGCCCCTGACCGACATCACGGTGCCGCTGTGACCGGCCGGTACACGGCCAGTCACAGCGGCTGGTCCGCTCACCAGGTCACCGGACCGACCGTGCCCGGTCGGCGGATCGGGTACCCACTCAGGCCAGCGGCTCCACCGTCTGGCCGCCCGGCGCGACCCGGCTCCACAGGTCCGTGATGCTCAGGTCAAGCTCGGCGAGCAGGCCACGCAGCAGCGGCAGCGAGAGCCCGACCACCGTGCCCGGATCCCCCTCGATCCGTTCCACGAACGCGCCACCCAGTCCGTCGATGGTGAATGCACCGGCGACCGCCAGCGGTTCACCGGTGCCGACGTACGCCGCGATCTCCTCGTCGGTAACCTTCGCGAAATGCACCGTCGTGGAGGCCACCGCCTCCACCCGGCACTCGCCGGCAACCTCGATCAGGCAGTGCCCGGTATGCAGCACACCACTACGCCCCCGCATCCGTTCCCAGCGTCGGACCGCCTCGGCCGCGTCCGCCGGCTTGCCGAGGATCTTACCGTCGAAGGCGAGTACCGAGTCACAGCCGAGCACGAGCACGCGGGGATCGTCGATCGGGAGCAGCCGCTCGACGACAGACTGAGCCTTGAGCCGGGCAAGTTGCAGGCACAACTCCTCGGCGTCCTCGCTGCTCACAATGGACTCATCGACGCCGCTGACCAGCACCTCCGGTTCGATGCCGGCAGCCTGGAGAAGCTTACGTCGGGCCGGGCTCGCCGAGGCGAGCACGAGGCGGATCGGGTTCTTCGTTCGCACGTCCGATGACGGTACCGGTTGAGCCGGACGCTATCCGGCGGCATGCCGACGTTGGCGCCACCAGATCAGCCCGGTCAGTCCGGCCAGCCCGAGGACACCCAGCGTGAGCAGCGGCAGCCGCCAGCCCGGGCCACCGTCGCCGTCCGGTTCGATCGCGGTAGCGGTCGCCGTCGTGCCCGGCGTTGTCGCGCCGCTCGCGCCCGGTGATTCAAATCCCAGCGGAGGTACGTCCGCCGTCAGCGCCGCCACGATGTCGAGTACGCCGTAGCCGTACTCCTCGTCGCGGCCAGGAGCGCCCTTGTCCACTGCGGTGGCCGTCAGGCGGTGGATGACCTCCTGTGCAGGCAGGTGTGGGTACTTACTGCGAACCAACGCCGCCGCCCCCGCCACAATCGCCGTCGCGTTTGAAGTGCCAGTACCTGAGGAATATTTTCCTCTATAGCTGGTGCTGTAGATGTCGGCGCCGGGTGCGGCTAGTTGCAGTTCTCTGCCGGTTGCCGATACTGCAGAACGGTTGCTGGATCTATCGATTGCACCGACGGCAACTACCCCGTCTAGAGCGGCTGGAAAAGTAACACCGAAATCTCCGGGCGCATTTCCGGCTGCTGCAATGACTACCACTTCTGCCGAGATGGCCTCGGCTATGGCCCTGGCTAGCTTCTGAGTTGACCCGCCTCCGGTGGAGATATTGATGATGGTTGCCTTATTGCGTATAGCCCATCGAATTCCCTCTGCAATCTTGTCTGCGTCTCCATGAATGTCTCCGGGTGGGAGGGCGTAAACGGGAAGGATTTTTGCTTTCGGTGCTATTCCTAGCGCTCCGACGTGTTGGCTTTGGCCGTGTGCTGCAATTAATCCAGCCATACTTGTGCCGTGGCTGTCTTGGTCTTCTGTCCCGTTACCGTTGCCTCCGGGAAGAATGTCGATTCCTGGAAGGAGGTTGCGGCGTAAATCGGGATGGGGGTCTACGCCTGTATCGATAACTGCAACCGTCACGCCTTCACCCTGGGTGATCTTGTGAGCTTCGTTCACTCGTAGGTACCGAAGGTGCCACTGGTCGTCGCGAACTCGATCTGCTTGAGTGGTAGTGGTCGGCAAGAAGATTGAACCAGTAGCTATCAGGGCAGAAAGAACAGATCGAATGATGCGAACGCTCACCGATCCAATCCGATCGCAGGTCCGGGATCGACCCGATCTGTTTCATGTGGTCGCCGCATTATGGGATCGACCCCTTCTGCCGTTTCCCATGGGTGGTCGGGATCCCAGTGCTGCGGCTTGCGCTGTTCAGTGGTTCTGTGACTGCCGTTTGGGCTCAGGGGAGTGCCTAGTGGAAGCATGTCGTGTCTGTTGGACGGGGATGTCCGGCTGGAACCTGTTCCTGGACGTTGTCCGGAATTTCCGACGATGTTTGTGCCTGCGCCGCCGCTGCCGATGATGCCGCCTACGGGATTGATTCGCTTTTCGGGTGCTGTACGCGTTGAGGGCTGGTTGAACGGCGCCCCCGGTGTTCCTCCGATGACGCTTCCTGATCGAAGGCCGCGACCACCGGTAGGGCTACTGGTGCTGTTCCTGGTAGCCGGGTCTCCGATGCGAAGTGGTGAACCAGGACTGGACGGCAACCCGACGCCCGGTGGAATAGCGAATGGAGGACCCCCTCCTCCTATTGGAGGTGGCCCGGCCGGCGGATTGAGCCCTGAGGGTGCGGGGTTGACGTGAGGGGGCAGAGTGGAGGTGCTGGCACTGCCCAAAATTGGCCCTACGCTGGTGGCAACGGGGGCGGCAACCGGTCGGTTACTCGCCGGGGTGGGTGGTTCTGGCGGGCGTCTGTTCTGATTGAGCGGAAGAGGAACGATTGGTGGAATCAGAGGCTGATCGTCCGGATAGACATCTGGGTTGTGGGGAGACTTGCTTGCCTGCCATGCAGTCGGAGGCTGTCTGAGTTGGGCCTGGGCCTGGCGGAGTTCACCGCTCAGTCCGGTCATCAACTCCCGGGCGCGGATGTTGAGCTGTTCCAACTCGCCATCTGCGACCGGCGGCCGTAGGCCCCGTACGTTCGCCATGCCCGCTGCCTGGAGCCGGGCCACGTTCTCCTCGTACTCCTGCTTCTGCTGCTGCTTCGCGACGTACTGGTCATGGACCGCGCGTACCTTGGTGCGGGTGGCGCCGATCGCGGTGGTGGCCGCTGAGAAGGTGTCGTAGTTGGCGGCTGCGACGTCATGGGTCTGCCGCAGGCTGTCGATCAGGTGGTCCAGACGGTCGACGTACTCACGGGCGGCGGCGCTGCGTTCCGGTGGCCAGGCCTGCACCAACCGCTCCCGGTACTCGGTCAGCCTGCCGAGGTGGGTCATGGTCAGTTCACACGTCCGCCGCCAACCGACGACGAGTCGCCAGTGGTTCCCGGTGTCGTGGTCGGCGAGCGTGGCCCAGATGGTGGGTACGTCGAGCAGGGTCCAGTTGGTGCCCCCGAGATCCGTGGTGGCGCCGCTGCCGCGTTCGATCATGCGCCCGCTCCCGGCCCGGCCGGCGTTGCCGGGGGAGGTGCGGCGGCGGTGCCGTCGAGAGCCTGGCGGACGTCCCCCACCCGGGCGGCGGCGAACGCGTCGGCCCCGGCGTACTGCTTGCTGATCCGGTCGGCGGCCACCGCCAGTCCGCCGGTCGCGTCCCGGAAGAAGTGGACGAGGTTGCTGGTGGCCTGCTGGGTGTCCCGATGGGCCTGGAGAAAGTGGACCAGCTCGACGAAGGCGTCACACGGGTCGGGCAGCTTGGCACTCATGTCGTCGTAGACCCGGGCCAGGTGGGGGATGTAGTGCTGCCGGACCTCCTTGTCGAGGGCGGCGGCGAACTCCTCCATCCGGCTGAGATCAGCCTCGATGTCGCCGTACCCCTGTAACCAGGCCGGCGGACGGTCTTCCTCAGGGATCACGGTCCCTCCCCAGGCGTGACGACGTAATTCCCCTGAGTGAGGTTAGTGGGTGCGTCACGTCGCCGGCAGCCCCGCCCGGATGCACCCGAGCGTGGCAGCCCAGATGAACCTGAACGGGACGCGCCTCAGCGCGGCAGGCCGGAGGCCCGCCAGGCGCCCGCGCCGACGGCGGGCGGTGCGGGCGGTCGCCCGCTGCGGGCCCAGCCGGACGGCACCGGTGAGGGCGCAACCGTGGACGCCCGGGAGCGGACGAGCACCGCCCCGACCAGGGCAGCCAGTTCCTCGGCGGTGGGCGTGCCCCGGACCACCCGGAACAGCGGCTCTTCGGCGGACATGTGGCGATCGTACGCGTCGCTTTCCCGACCCTGACCACACCGTGGCGTGCCGCCGGTGTGGCCCGGCGTCGAGCCGGGTAAGTTTTTCGAGATGTCCAATGCGCTTCCCCAACTGGTTGCTGGCCGATATCGGCTCATCTCGCCGCTCGGCCAGGGCGGCATGGGTCGCGTGTGGAAGGCCCGCGACGAGGTGCTCCATCGCGATGTCGCGATCAAGGAGCTGGTCCCCCCGCCCGGTCTGACCGACGACGAACGTCGGGAGATGCGCGAACGCTCGCTCCGCGAGGCCCGCGCCATCGCCCGACTGAACCACATCAACGTGGTACGCGTCTTCGACGTGCTGCGTACCGACGGCGATCCGTGGATCGTCATGGAGTATGTCCCGTCCCGCTCGTTGCAGGACACCCTCGCCGCCGACGGACCGGTCTCGTCGGTCCGGGCCGCCGAGATCGGTCTCGGCGTGCTGGGCGCGCTGAGGGCGGCGCACAAGGCCGGCGTGATGCACCGGGACATCAAGCCGGGCAACGTGCTGCTCGGTGAGGACGGCCGGGTGGTGCTGACCGACTTCGGCCTCGCCACGGTCCCGGGTGACCCGAACGTGACGCGTACCGGCCTGGTCCTCGGCTCACCGGCGTACATCGCCCCGGAACGGGCCAGGGACGGCACGGCAGGGCCGGAGGCGGATCTCTGGTCGCTGGGCGCGACGCTCTACGCCGCCGTCGAGGGGCACTCGCCGTTCGCCCGGCCGTCGGCGATCGGCACGTTGGCCGCGCTGGCCACCGAGCCGCTGCCCCCGGCGAAGAACGCCGGCCCGTTGAAGGCGGTCCTGAACGGCCTGCTGCGCAAGGATCCGGCCGAGCGGATCGATGCCGACGTGGCGGAGCGGTTGCTGCGGCGGGTGATCGGCAAGCGGTCGCGGAGCGCGATCTCACTGCTCGACGGGGTACGCCGTCCCGGCCCGAACGGTCCGCGTCAGCCGCGTGGCCCGCTGGTGCCGGCCCCCCGTCCCGCCCAGGACGAGCCGGCCGCCGCGACTCCCGTGCCGCCGCCGGTCACATCGGTGCCTGCCCCGGATCCTGGTGCCACTCTGCAGGCTTCCGCCGCAGATGCCGGCCCCACGGCCAGGGTGCCCGCCGGTGACGCCGCCCCCACGACCAGGGTGCCGGCGGACGACGCGGCGCCGACCGCCCTGGTGCCGGCGACCGACGACCAGGCTGCCCCGACCACCAGGGTCGAGGCGACGGAGCCCGCCGCACCGGTACGCCCCGAGCCGGTGCGACCTGCGCCGACCGCGACCATGCCGGCGCACGTCGCACCGGACCGCGATCCGGCCTCCGGCCGGGCGCCGGTGCTGCCGCCGCCCCCGCCCGGCCGGTCCGCCGGCAACCGTAAGGTCCTGCTGATCGGCGCGCTCGTCGTGCTGCTGCTGGTCAGTCTGGCGGTGGCACTGCCGAACCTGCTCGGCGGGGACGGGGACGACGAGCCCGGCCCGGGCCCGCAGGCCGGTCAGACCTCCCAGGTGACCCCCGGCGGGTCGGCTGCCCCGACCTCGGCGGCCGCCCCGTCCCCGACACCGACGGCCCAGCCGAGCCCAACCCCGGACGGCCAGGGCGACCCGGTCGTACCGGCTGGTTGGAGGTTGCACACCGACCCGACCGGTTTCCGGGTCCCGGTGCCCGAGGGCTGGTCGGTGCGACGGGAGAAGTTCGGCTCCGGGTCGGAGGACTGGCGGGTCCGTTTCTCCGACGGAAGCGGGCGCTCCCTGCTGATCGACCAGACGACCACTCCGAAGGGGAACGCGGTAGCCGACTGGACGGCGCAGGAGGCAGCCCGAAAGGGCCGGTACCCGAACTATCGTCGGGTGACGATCCGTGAGATCGACTACTGGGACGAGGCCGCTGACTGGGAGTGGACCCAGACCTCCAACGGTCGCACGATCCATGTTCGTAACCGGGGGTTCGTCACCGCGCCGGACAAGGGGTACGCGATCCGGTGGGACACCCCGGCCGACGTCTGGGACGAGAATGAGGCCGTCTTCAAGATCATTGCCGACGGCTTCCGGCCGGTCCGGAGCTGAGTGTTCGGTCGATCCTGATCCGTCGATCAGCAATCGGGCGGCATGAACGCCTGATGTCTGGGTACCACTCCTTCCGACGACGGAAGGAGGTACGACAGATGAGTTACCGACGGAAGGCCGGCAAGCCCCGACTCGCGCTCTGGATGCTCGTCGCCCTCGGCGACGTGGCCCTGCTCCTCGCCAGCGGCGGGCTGCTCGCCATGATCGCGCTCGTCGGCGTCGTGACCGTGGCCGTCGCTGCTGCGGGCGGATGGTTGCTTCGGCGGCGTAACGCGCCGGTCCAGCGTAGGGCCACCGCGCCGGTTGCGGTCCCGGTCCGGGCCCAGAGCCGGCGGAGGACCTGAGGGTACAGCCCGGGCAACGGACCTGAGGGTACAGCGCGGAAAGGGCCTGAGCCGGGAGAAACCACGGTGGCGGCAGCCGGACCGGTTACCACCCTGCGGTGCTAGCCGATCCCGCTGCCGCCGACCTGTGTCCGCTGCCGAACAGGGCGTGGCCAGCGACTCCGGCGGGGTCAGGCGGTGTTGTTGGCCAGCGCGATCAGCCGGGACCGGTCGCCGTTCCAGTAGTTCCGGTCCACGTTGCCGCTGATCCCGGAGACGCTGCCGGTGCTGGTGTACTGCCAGAAGCTCCAGACCGACGCACCGGCGGGCAGAGTACCCGGGCTGCTGGCCCAGCGGGCGATCCAGAGAGGATGGTTGGCCCACGGGCCCGTCCAACTGCCGGTGCACTGGTTCCACCAGCTCGTCGTGGTGTAGATGACCGCGTACCGGCCGGTGCGCGAGCGGTACGTGTTGAGGAAGTCGGAGATCCAGCTCCGCATGGCGGACGTGCTGAGGCCGTAGCAGTAGCCACCGCTGTACGGGTTCGCCTCGATGTCCAGGGCGGCCGGCAGGGTCCGGCTGTCGGCTGACCAGGCGCCACCATTGGAGGCCAGGTAGCCGGCCTGGGTCGCGCCGGAGGAGATGTTCGGCCGGGCGAAGTGGTACGCGCCCCGGATCACCCCGGCGTAGTAGGCGTTGGTGTAGTTGGCGTTGAAGTTGGGGTCCTTGTAGCTGGTTCCCTCGGTGGCCTTGATGAAGGCGAACTCGATGCCGGCGTTGCGGACGCTGGTCCAGTTGATGGTGCCCTGGTAGCGGGACACGTCGATACCGGCCACGGTGGCGGCCGAGGCCGGGGCAGTGGTGGCGACGAGCGCGGCGGCGGTGGTGGCGACTACGGCGAGGCCGGCGGCGAAGAGCCGGCGCAGCGATCTGGTGCGGATCATGATTCCTCCCTGAACGCCGTACTATTGACGTCCATCTTTGAAAAAATCTGCCCGAGATTGCAATAGCTGATAAAAGATTTACCAGAGGAAGCTCTGCTCAACCTCCGGACCGATCGTGGTGGGTGTCTCTCCGGGCATCGGTCGGCTAGGCTCGCGCCCCATGTTCTCGATCGACGGGCTGACCACGCTCTGGGACCGGCTCCTCGGCGCCCAACCCGACCCGCCGCCCCTGCTGATCCTCGGTACCGCTGCCGTCGCACTCGTCGTGGTGGCGACCCGGATGCCCTGGCGGATCGCCCGTAACGCGATCACCATCGCCCACGAGGGCGGTCACGCCCTGGCCGCCCTGCTCACCGGGCGGAAGCTGCAGGGCATCCGGCTGCACTCCGACACCTCGGGGCTCACCCTCTCCGCCGGCCGCCCGACCGGGCCCGGAATGGTCCTCACCCTCCTTGCCGGCTACGTCGCCCCCTCCCTGGTTGGTCTGGCCGGCGCGTGGCTGCTCGGCGGTAACCGGATCACCCTGCTGCTCTGGATCACCGTCGCCCTGCTGCTGGCCATGCTGCTGATGATCCGCAACGTCTTCGGCATCCTGTCCCTGCTGGTCACCGGGGGCATCGTGCTCGCCGTCTCCTGGTACGCCGAACCGCAGGTCCAGGCCGCGTTCGCGTACACCGGGGTGTGGTTCCTGCTGCTCGGCGGGGTACGGCCGGTCGGCGAACTGCACACCCTGCGGCGCCGGGGCCGACTGCCGGAATCGGACGCCGACCAGCTCGCCCGGTTGACCCCGTTCCCCGCCCTCTTCTGGGTGGGCCTGTTCGGGTTGGTCAACCTGCTGCTGCTGGCGGTCGGTGCGGTACTGCTCGCCGGCCCGGCCCTGACCGGGATCGCCTAGCGCGCGTCGATCATGGAGCTGTGGTGCCTGACAGAAGGTATGGAACAGGGGTAATCCGCCCACCATAAGTCCATGATCGACAGGACCGGGTTGGGGGCGGGGCAGGGGCAACCGGTCGCCCCTGCCCGCGCGTGTTGCCTGCGACCCACCAAACCGGAGGTGCAGGTGCCCGACGTCGACGGGTTCGACGAGTTCTACCGGGGCAGCCGGCAACGGCTGCTCGGGTACGTCTACGTGCTGACCGGCGACCTCGCCGAGGCACAGGACGCCGTCCAGGAGGCGTACGTCCGGGCCTGGCAACGATGGTCGACCGTCGGCGGATACGAGGACCCGGAGGCGTGGACCCGCCTGGTCGCCGCGCGGATCGCGGTGAGCCGGTGGCGCAGCCTGCGCAGCCGGGCCCGCGCCTACCTTCGGCACGGTGCGGTGGAGACGACCCCGCCACCCACCGGGGACACCGTGGACGTCGTCGCCGCGCTACGCCGGCTCCCCGAGGAGCAGCGCACCGCTATCGCGCTGTACTACCTCCTCGGCATGCCGGTGGCCGAAGTTGCCCGGGAGACCAACGCCCCCGTCGGCACGGTCAAGGCCCGCCTCTCCCGGGCCCGCACCGCACTCGCCGGACTGCTCGCCGTCGTGGATCTGGAGGAGGCCCGCGATGCCTGAGACACCTGACCAGACCGACCAGACCGACCAGACCGACCAGACCGACCAGACCGACCAGACCGCCCAGACCGCCCAGCTGGTGGAGCGGATCGCCGCCGACCTGGCGAGCATCCGCTGGGCGTCACCGACCGAGATCCGGAACCGGGCCCGCCGCCGGGTCCGCCGCCAGGCCGCCTCCGGCGCACTGGCCCTGATGGTCGCCGTCGTCGCGGCCTCCACCGTGGGCTCGCTGGCCCGTCCCGACCGGGTGCCGTCGCCGCTGGCCGCCACGCCGGTACCCTCCGGACCGGTCGCCGCCCCGGCGGTACCACCGGTGGGCGGACGGGCCACACCGGCGGTACCGCCCCGGTCCGGTACCGCGTCACCGGCGCCGACCGGGCGGGGTCCCGCCCCGCCGGTGCCCTTCGCCCAGGCCACCGTCTCTGCGGCGTCGACCGCGATCCCGCCCGAGGCGCTGCTGCAACCCGGGGACGTCGGGGTCGACCTGTTGCTCGGCCTGACCGAGGTGACCGACTTCGAGCCGGTCCGCCCCATCGCCAGCAGTCTCGCGTTCTGTCCCGAGTACCCGGATCTGGACCCGTACGACGGGGTGGCGGTCGCCTTCCGCCGGCATGCTCTGCTCCGCGACCCGAGGAACGGTGATCCGGTCCTGCGCCAGGAGGTGGGCCGGTTCCCCGGGGACGCGGCCGGCCGGATCGTCGACGACACTGCACGGGCCGTCTCGGTCTGCGCCCGGTACCGGTCACCCGGGCCCACCTACGAACTCCAGCTACTCGACGGGTGGGGGGAGCACGCCTGGTCCAGGGTGGACCGCGACTTCGCCGGGGACCAGTCGATGCTGCTCCGCCACGAGATCGCCCGGCAGGGGTCGCCGGGGGCGGTGGTCTATTTGGTCGCGGTGGTCCGGGTCGGGGACCTGGTAACCGTGGTGACCTCGGCCGACCTCACTGGTGAGCAGGCCCGCGCGCTCGCCGCCGCCGCCGCTGCCCGGCTCTGCCCGGTCGCGAACCCGGGCTGCTGACACCGTCCTCCGCGGCCGGACGCCACGGGTACCCGCAGAGCCCGGCTTGGCCCGTCGGGACTTCAGGACTGGCGGGGCTGCGGCGCGCCCTGGCACGTCGGCTGGCGGCGTTGTCGTCGTCGGCCATGCAACACCGGCATGGCCTCCTCCTCCGCCTTGCCACCCTCGACCAGAACCCGCCTCGCCGCCACCGCCCTATTGCTGGTCGCTCCTACAGCGGGATGTTGCCGTGCTTCTTCGGCGGCAGCGTCTCCCGCTTCGTGCGCAGCACCCGCAGCGCCCGGACGATCTGCGCCCGGGTCTCGTGCGGCGGGATGACCGAGTCGACGTAGCCGCGTTCGGCCGCCACGTACGGGTTGGCCAGGGTGTCCTCGTACTCGGCGATCTTCTCGGCCCGGACTGCGGCCGGGTCCTCGGCGGCGGCCAGTTCGGACCGGTAGAGGATGTTCACCGCACCCTGGGCGCCCATCACCGCGATCTGCGCGGTCGGCCAGGCGAAGTTCAGATCCGCACCGAGGTGCTTGGAGCCCATCACGTCGTACGCCCCGCCGTACGCCTTGCGGGTGATCACCGTGACCTTCGGGACGGTCGCCTCGGCGTACGCGTAGATCAGCTTGGCGCCCCGGCGGATGATGCCGTCCCACTCCTGCCCGGTGCCGGGCAGGAACCCGGGCACGTCCACGAAGGTCAGCACCGGAATGTTGAACGCGTCGCAGGTACGCACGAACCGGGCGGCCTTCTCCGAGGCGGCGATGTCCAGGCACCCGGCGAAGTGCATCGGCTGGTTGGCGACCACACCGACCGGGCGCCCCTCCACCCGGCCGAAGCCGACCACGATGTTCTGTGCGTAGAGCGGCTGGACCTCCAGGAACTCGCCGTCGTCCAGGACGTGTTCGATCACCCGGTGCATGTCGTACGGCTGGTTGGCCGAGTCGGGGATCAGGGTGTCCAGCTCCCGATCC
>NZ_JBAKHU010000015.1:0-115502 GCF_036906895.1 Micromonospora sp. CPCC 206060 | reverse complement strand
CACGGACGAACCACCTGAAACGACCACTACGCACAGTTGCAGACCGTTACTCGGAAACCTTCACTGGCCGGTCGACGGTGTGCCGACCCGACCCGGGGCGTGGCTGCTGACCACGGCCCGGCGGCGGGCCGTGGACCGGCTACGCCGCGACCGCACCTACGCCACCCGGCTGGCCCTGCTGCAGGTGGAGGCGGACCGGGCCGGGCGCACCGCAGGCGACGACACCGAACTGCCCGACGATCGACTGGAGTTGTTCTTCACCTGCGCCCACCCGGCGCTGCCCGCCGACGCCCGTGCCGCGTTGACCCTGCGCTACCTGGCCGGGCTGAGTACCGCCGAGGTGGCCCGGGCGTTCCTGGTGCCGGTGGCCACCATGGCGCAGCGGCTGGTCCGCACCAAACGCAAGATCCGCGAAGCCCGGATCCCGTTACGGGTACCGGGCGTCGACGAGCTGCCGCACCGGCTGCCCGGCGTACTCCAGGTTGTCTACTCGATCTTCACCGAGGGGTACGCGGCCAGTTCCGGTCCACGACTGCAACGGCGGGACCTGGCCGAGGAGGCCATCCGGCTGGCCCGGATGCTGCGCCGGCTGCTGTCCGCCGAGCGGGAGGCCGCCGGGCTGCTCGGGCTGATGCTGCTCGTCCACGCCCGCCGCGACGCCCGTACCGGGCCCGACGGGGAGATCCGGATGCTCGACGAGCAGGACCGCAGCCGCTGGGACCAGCCGATGATCACCGAGGGGCGGGAGCTGGTGCTGGTCGCGTTGACCGGCGGGCCACCCGGCCCGTACGGCGTGCAGGCCGCCATCGCCGCCCTGCACGACGGGGCCGATGACCTGGAAACCACCGACTGGCCCCAGGTTGTGGCCCTCTACGACGTGCTGCTGACGCTCACGCCGTCCCCGGTTGTCGCACTCAACCGCGCCGTGGCCGTGGCCATGCGCGACGGTCCGCTGGCGGGCCTGACCCTGCTCGACGGCCTGGCCGGTGAACCCCGGCTACGCGACCACCACCCGTACCCGGCGGCGCGGGCGGAACTGCTGGCCCGGCTCGGTCGCCGGGCCGAGGCCGCAGCCGGCTACCGGGAGGCGCTCGACCTGGCCGGTACCGAACCCGACCGGGCGTACCTGCGGCGCCGGTTGCGCACGGTCGAGACCGGATCAGGTCAGCCCGACGGCGACTGACCGCTCTGCGGGCGCTGCCCGGCAGGTTCGGACGGCTGGTCGGCCGGGTCCACCCAGGACTGGTCCCGGCATACGATGGTCGTCGTGGCCGGAGGTTCGGATCGGGGGACATGGTGACCGGTACGGTCTTTGAGAACGCCCGGATCCACACCCTCGACCCGGCCCGTCCGCACGCCGAGGCGATGCTGGTACGCGGTGAGCGGATCGTGGCCGTCGGGGACCTCGACAAGTGCCGTGAGCGGGCCGGGGTCGGGGCGCGGCGGGTCGACCTGGCCGGCATGACCGTGCTGCCCGGACTCATCGACAGCCACCTGCACTCCGCGTTGTGGGCGCGCGGGCTGGAACAGGTGGACCTGCGCGGCACCGACAGTCTCGATGCGGCACTGGCCCGCATCGCCCGTGCGGTGGCCGCCCTGCCGCCGGGGGCGTGGCTGTTCGGTGGCCGGTGGGACAGCAACCGGTGGACGCGGCCGGTGCAGCCGACCCGCGCCGACCTGGACCGGGTCTGCCCGGACCGGCCGGCGGTGCTGCCCAGCATCGACGGTCACACCACCTGGGTCAACACGGCCGCGCTGCGGCACCTCGGGATCGACGCGACCACTGTCGACCCGCCCGGTGGTGAGATCGTCCGCGACGCGGACGGCGAACCGACCGGCATCCTGCGGGAGAACGCCGCCGACCGGGCCAACGACCTGATGCGCTCCCCCGCCGCCGGTGACCTGGTCGCCCTGCTGCGTACCCACCTGCCACGACTGCTGTCGGTCGGCCTGACCAGCATCCACGACATCGACGGGCAGGACTGCCGGGTGGCGTACGAGACCCTGTACGCCCAGGGTGAGCTGCCGTTGCGGGTACACAAGTCGATCCCGTTGACGTTTCTCGACGAGGCGATCGACCGGGGCTGGGCCACCGGCGACGGGGACCGGTGGCTGCGGACCGGCCCGGTGAAGGTGTTCACCGACGGGGCCCTGGGCTCACACACCTGCCTGATGAGTCAGCCGTACCCCGGCCAGCCGGGCAACCACGGCATCGCGGTCACCCCGGCCGAGGAGTTCGCGCGGCTGCTGGCCCGGGCCGCCGGGGCGGGTATCGCGGTCGCCGCCCACGCCATCGGTGACGCTGCCAACGCGATGGTGCTGCGCGCGTACGCCCGGTGGCGGGCCGACAACGACGGCGCCGGTGGGGTGCCCCGGCTGCGGCACCGCATCGAACACGCCCAGCACCTGCGGCCGGCGGACGTGGCGATGTTCGGCCCGCTGGGGGTCGTCGCCTCGATGCAGCCGACCCACTGCACCAGCGATATCCCGCTGACCGCGAGCCTGCTGGCCGGCCGTGACCTGGCCTCGTACGCCTGGCGTAGTCTGCGCGACGCGGGCGCGACGGTGGCGTTCGGTTCGGACGCCCCGGTGGAGGACCCGGACCCGTTCCACGGGATCCACGCGGCGGTGACCCGCCAGCAGGCCGGCGGTCATCCACCCGGCGGGGTCGACCCAAACGAGCGGCTGGACCTGGACGCGGCGCTGCACGCCTTCACCGTTGCCGGCGCGTACGCCTCCTACGAGGAGCATCTCAAGGGGCGGCTGCGGGCGGGGATGTTGGCGGACTTCATTGCGCTGCCCACCAGCCCGTACCAGGTTCCGGCGGGCGACCTGCGGGACATCAGCGTGGATGTGACCGTGGTCGGTGGGGTGATCCGGTGGCGGCGCTGACCCCTGGCAAGGAGTTGGTTCTTCGCTGGCGGCTACGGGTGGGCCGGGCCGGCTGGAGTCAGCAGAGCTGGTGGACCTGGTAGCGGCGGTCGGCGTCGAAGGTGATGCCGGTGATCTCCTCGATGACTGCCCAGACGAAGTCCTCGTCCGGCCCCCAGTCGGGGAAGGTGAGTCCCTGTTCGACCGGCAGGGGTACGCCGTCGTCGACGACGGGTTGCCCGTCGGTGTAGACGATGCGCCGGGCGGGGGTGGGTCCGTCGTGGTAGCTGAACCCGTAGCTGCTGGTGACGCTGGAGAAGATGACCGACAGTGCCCGGTGGCCGGCCAGGTCGGGCACGCTCATCACGTGTTCCAGGGACGGGTCCCACAGTTCGTGCCACTGTCCGGTCCGGGCGGTGTAGACGACGTCGTGGCGTAGGCCCGAGGTTGCCTCGGCACCGTCGGTCTCCTCTGCGGTGGCCGTCGTGGTGGCGGTGAGCAGGGTCAGCGGATCGTGGTCGGCGACGAAGAGTGCGGAGGTGTTCCAGCCCATGGCCGCCAGGTTAGCGGTGGCCGCTGACAGGCAGCGGCGCCCTCCGGTCCCAGCACGGAAACCACCCGGCAGCGTCACGACCACGACAGGTGGCCCGGCAGGGACTGGCCCAACCGAAACTCCTACTGATTCAATAGGAATATTCGTTGTCGAGCCGAGGGGAGGACCCAAGTGACACGTCCCCTGCTACCGGATGCGGCCGACCCGTCCGCGCCGATCGTCAAGCCACTCCCCGCCGGTGTCCTCACCCGCCACGACACCAACGCCGAACTGCGCTGGGAGGCCATGGCCGGGCAGGGGCAGGTGGTCCCGACCGACCGGTTCTTCGTCCGCAACCACACCCGCACCCCGCTGCTGGACGTCGACACGTGGCGGCTGAGCCTGTTCGGCACCGGGCTGCGCGGCCGACCGACCAGGGACCGCCCCGTCGAGTTCGGCTACGACGACCTGCGCGCGATGCCCGCGCAGGAGCAGACCGCGCTGATCGAGTGCGCGGGCAACGGGCGGCGCTTCTTCAGCGAGCAGCAGGGGCAGCCGTCGAACGGTGTGGCCTGGGGGCTCGGCGGCGTCGGGGTCGCCCGCTGGCGGGGTGTCCGGCTGTCGACCGTACTGCGCCACGCGGGCCTCACCGACGCTGCGGTCGACGTGATGCCCGAGGGCCTGGACCCGGATTACCACACCGACGGGGTCAACCTCGGCCGGGTACGCCGTCCACTGCCGGTCGGCAAGGCCCTTGACGACGTGCTGCTGGCGTACGAGATGAACGGCGAGCCACTGCCACCCGACCACGGCTTCCCGGTGCGGCTGGTGGTACCCGGCTGGGTCGGCGTCGCCTCGATCAAGTGGGTCGGCCCGGTGGAGGTCTCCACCGGGCGTCTCCTCTCGCCGTGGAACACCCGCTTCTACCGGCTGTTCGGCCCCGGGCACCCCGTCGACGGTGGACCACCGCTGACCCGGCAGGTGGTCAAGAGCGCCTTCGAGCTGCCCTTCAACGCGGCGATCCCCGCCGACGCCGACGTCCTGCTGCACGGGCGCTCCTGGTCCGGCAACGGTCCGATCCGCGCCGTCGAGGTCAGCACCGGTGACGACGACTGGCGGCCGGCGGACCTGGTCGCCGACGACCGGGGCGGAGCCTGGCAACGCTGGACGGCCCACTGGCGTCCCCCCGGCCCGGGCCGGTTCACCCTGCGCGCCCGGGCCACCGACGTCACCGGTGCCGGGCAGCGCGCACAGGCCCGGTACAACACCCTCGGGTACCTGTTCGACGGGATCGTCCGGCATCCGGTGACCGTCACCTGAACCACGCCTATCCCCGGTCCCGCAGCCGGTGGAGGCTCCCGGCGTGGCCACGGCCGGTGCCGGGTACCGGAAGGCACTCCCGGCACCGGTCAGACGGTGACGCCGGCGAACAGCAGCGACGCCAGGGCCAGCGCCAACGCCAGGTTGAACACGGTCGCGCCGGCGAAGACCGCGACGGGCCGCCACCCGGCCTCGCGTAGCGCGGCCACCCGGACCTCCAGGCCGATACTGACGAACGCCAGGATCAGGAACCACACCCGCAGGTCGTTCACCACACCGATGGTGGCCTTCCCGTCGACGCCGGCCGCCTCCAGGTACCCGGTGGCGATGACCGATGCGGCGATGAAACCGAGCACGAACTTCGGGAACCGTCGCCACAACTCCCCTGGCCCGGGACGGGCGGCGTCGGGGCGCCGCTCGACCCGCAGGGCGAAGTACGCGGTCAGCGCCACCGCCACCACGCCCATCAACGCGTTCTGGGTGACCTTGACGATGCTGGCGATCTGCAGCGCCTCCTCGCCGGCCAGCGCGCCGGCGGCGGTCACCGCGGCGGTGGTGTCGATGTTGCCGCCGATCCACGCTCCGGCCACCGCGGACGGCAGACCGAGCACGTCGGCCAGCCAGGGCAACACGAAGATCGACGGCAACGCGAAGGCGATGACCAGGCTGGCGGTGTAGGCGAGTTGTTCGCGGCGGGCCCGGACGGCCCCGGCGGCGGCGATCGCGGCGCTGACCCCGCAGATCGACACGGCGGCGGCGAGCAGGGCGCGCAGTTTCTCGTCCAGGCCGAGCCGTCCGGCCAGCCACCAGGTGAACAGGAAGACCCCGGAGATCAGCAGGATCGCCTGGGCGATCGCCGGGCCGGCGGCCCTGGCGATCACCGCCAGGTTGATCGAGGCGCCGAGCAGCACCAGACCGGTCTTGATGAAGAACTCGGTGCGGAATGCTGCGGCGATCCGGTCGCGGATGCCGAGCAGGGTGACGGCGGCGTTGCCGAGCAACCCGAGCAGGATCGCGTACACGGGGTACTCGATCGCGGCGGTGACGTTCTCCAGTGCGGTGCCGCCGGTGAGGGCGGGCACGTTCTGCTCCAGGTACCGGGTCAGCGCGGCCAGCACGAGGACCACCAGGAGTCCCAGCGCGACCCAGGCCCACGAGGTCGGGGGGCGGACTGTCTCGCCGGCTTCGCCGGTTGCGGTGTTGGTCGGGCCGGGTTTGGTCGCCGGTGTCCCGGACGCCTCGCCGGCCATCAGGGCACCAGCCCAGCGGGGATCACTCCGAGCAGGACCAGTCCGAGCAGCGCCAGGCCCAGGATGGTGGCCGCCCAGTCCTCGTCGACCGCGGTCCGGGACTCCCGGTCGGTGGGTGGTGATGGGGACGGCGGATCGGTACTCATCGGATGTCCTCTTTCGTGGCAGGGGAACCCCCGGGCCAAACCGGGGGTGCGGGTTCTGTCGACAGCGCCACCGACGCGTCGGGGACGGAGGCGGCGGTGGGTACGCCGTGGATCGCGGCAGCGGCGATCGGGGGCGCGTGGCGGCGGATCAGCCGGCGCGGCGCGGGCCGGGACAGAGCTCGGAAGCGACCCGCATCAGGTCGATGACCCGGCGGGACGTCAGAACAGGTCCGATCGGCACCCACCCATATTCCTACTTGACTGATAGGATTTCAAGTCCCGATGGCGGAGTTGGCCGGGCTGCTGCAACATCCGTCACATTGACAACCGGCGACGCTCGGTACAGCATCGGTGACATGCAGTCACAGGCCGGAACGCTGTCCGTCTGCCTGGTGGTCGACCTGGTTCGCTACGCCAGTACACGCTGTCCCTTCTGATCTGGGCCGGCGCCACCCCGGGTGGTCCGCTGGGGCGTCTCGCGTCCTGGTCCGACGCGCCGCCAGCCGTGCTCTGTGGACCGCCACCCCTGCGTCACCCGTCCGCACCGATGCGACGGGTGCTTCCGCCCGCCGCCCGTTGGCGGACCGTCACGCCCTGATCAGGAGAACCCCGCCGTGCCCCTCACCGTCGCCAGTCCCCACCACACCGACCGTGCCGCCGCCCCGGCGTACACGGTGAGCGTCACCATCCGGCTCAGCCCGGACGGTCCCGTCGTCAGCCGGGACTCCGCCGCCGTGCTCGACCTGCTGCGCCGGCTCACCGAACGGGATGGCGGCAGCGGCCCCGCAGTGACCGGACCGGCAGACACCCCGCCGAACCGGGCACCCCAGCCGATCACCGACCACGACGCGGGGCTGCGGATCCATCCGGAGTCACGGACGGTGTACCGGGACGCCGACGTCGTCCCGCTGACCCGCATCGAGTTCGACCTGCTGCTCTTCCTCGCCCAGAACCGCCGGCAGGTGCTGACCCGCCGGCAACTGCTCAGCTCGGTCTGGGGCGGTATACACGTCGGCGAGCGGACCGTGGATGTGCACGTTCAGCGGCTACGCGCGAAGGTCGGCATCGGTCGGCCCCTGGTGACCACGATCCGGGGCGTCGGTTACCGCCTGGACGACCGCGCCGAGGTGGTGCTGGTGCAGACGCAGGCGTGACCCGGCCGGACCCCGCTCGGGCGGGGCCGGCTGATGTGCGAACGCCGCCGACCGGGCGCCTGACGCGTGCCGGCGCCCACGACCGCAGGTCCGTGGGCGCCGGGATGTATCCTCAGCCGACTGACTCGCGGCCGTCTTCAGCGCGGTGAGCCTAGCGGTCAGCGACGAGGTGAGGGACGGTACGCATCCTGTCGGGGTCGACCGCGACGGGCGGACCGTAGACGGTGGCGGCCATCGCATGATGCACGGCGGTTCCGGTCGGCGGGCGGCGCCGGCTGGTCCGGACGGCTGGCTGGTTCCGGCGTTGCCGGCCCTGGCTACCGCCAGGCCGGTCGCCCTCCACGGCGGGATAGCGCACCCGAGCCAACCTGATCGATCAGGATGATCCCCGGAAACCCGATCACAAGGCGACCGCGCTGACAGCGCGCAGGGCGCCTGGCCGGTCGGGCCGGGCCGCGACCTCTCGGATACGTCCGGGAGCCCATTGCGGGGTCACCCCACAAAGATGCGGCTTGACCAGGCCATTGCCATTGGGTTGTTATTGGTCTAGCGTTCAGGACCAATAACCGCCCAATGTTCGAGGTGATCATGTACGAGCCCGCCGACATCAGCGATGTCGTCGTCGACGAGACCCGGCCGGTACCCGCGTACTACCAGGTCTACGAGGCGTTGCGGCAGCGACTCGGCGGCTCCGACCTCCCCCCGGGCAGCCGGCTGCCCACAGAACGGGCCATGGCCGAGCAGTTGGGCGTGAGCCGGGCCACGGTCCGCGAGGCGCTGACCCGCCTCGAACGCGATGGGCTCGTCAACCGGCGGCAGGGCGACGGCACGTACGTGGCCGAACCCCGGGTCGAGCACGACATGCGGTTCCTGCACGGGTTCTCCGCCGAGCTGGCCCGGCGCGGGCATCGAGTCCGCTCGAAGGTCCTCGCTATGGGCACCGTCCGTCCCTCCGCCCGGCTCTGCGAGGTCCTCCGGGTCGCCAACGCCCCGGACACGGTGATCGAGCTGCGCCGGGTCCGTTCCCTCGACGGCAGCCCGGTGTCGCTGGAGACGGTGTGGCTCTCCACCGACCGGTGCGCCCCCCTGCTCGGCGTCGACCTGAACGACCGGTCGCTCTACGACTCGCTGCGCGCCTTCGGCATCCAGCCGGTACGCGGGCACGAGCAGCTCACCGCCACCGTCCTCGACGACTTTGAGGCGACCTGCCTCGACCAGAAGGCCGGCGCCCCCGCCTTCCTGGTCGAACGGGTCACCTACGACGCCGCCGATCGCGCAGTCGAGTACGTCAAGAGCGTCCTGCGCGCCGACCGGTTCACCATCCGCACCGACCTCGACCTCGAGGCGGCCCGTTCCCCTCTCACACCCCCCACCACCGAAAGCTGACCGGAGGTTCCCCCATGAGCGAGCGCAGCGAGCGAAACACCAAGCACAGTCCGGACGAGCCTCGTGACGGTTTCCGAGCGCAGGAAGGAACCAGCATGAGCAACGCCGAAGCCCGGAAGGTCGAACGCCGTCGCGGTGCCGCGCGCTTCTTCACCCCCCGCCGGATCGCCCGCATCGCCATCCTCGTCGCGCTCAGCGCTGTCGGCGCGTTCATCAAGCTACCCAGCCCGACCGGCACGGTGGCGCTCGACTCCGCGCCCGCCTTCCTCGCCGCCGCCGCGTTCAGCCCGCTCGAAGGGTCCATCGTCGGGGCGCTCGGGCACCTGCTCTCCGCCCTGACCACCGGTTTCCCGCTCGGCCTCCCCGTCCACCTGCTGGTCGCGGCCGAGATGGCCGTCTTCGTGGCGATCTTCGGCCTGCTGGCCCGCCGGGTGAACATCTGGGTCGCGATCGTCGTCGGCATCGTGCTCAACGGGGTCGGCGGCGCCGCCATCATGATCCCGATCGGCGGTGTCGGACTCTTCGCCGCGCTCGTGCTGCCGCTCACCGCCGGGTCGGCGATCAACATCCTGGTCGCTGCCGCCGCGACCCGGGCACTGCGCTCCGCCGGCCTCGCGGAGGAGGAGACCAGATGACCTACGCGGTACGCGGCGTCCGGCGGATCCGGGACCTCACCGTACTCGACCTCACCGACAGTTGCCTGGTCGTCGCCTGCGACTCCGTGGGCGGCATCGGCCCGAAGCCGCACGACACGGTGACCGTACCGGCGTCGACCGCCGCGCACTTCGCCACCCGCGTGCCGTTGCTGGAGGTGCTCTGCGCCGGAGCCACCCCGACCCTCGTGGTCAACACGCTCTGCGTGGAGGCCGACCCGCAGGGCCGGGAGATGATCGCCGCAGTCGTCGCGCTCGCCGCCGAGGTCGGCCTCGACGCCGACCGGGTCACCGGTACGACCGAGGACAACGTCCCCACCGTCGCCACCGGCATCGGGGTGACCGTCCTCGGCGAGGCGGCTCCCGGGGCGCTGCGCCCCGGGGCCTCCCGCTCGGGGGACGTGGTGGTCTGCCTGGGTCTGCCCCGCTCGGCACCCCGGGACCGGGTCATCCCCGGCCACCCGGACCTGGTCGGCCTCGCCGACCTGCGGGCCCTACTCGACAGCGGCGTCGTCCACGACGCGCTCCCGGTGGGCTCCAAGGGCCTGGCCTGGGAGGTGCCGCAGCTCGCGGCCAGCGCCGGGCTCACCGTCGACTGGCGAACCGACCATCCCGTACCGGTCGACCGCTCCGCCGGCCCGTCGGCCTGCGTCCTGGTGAGCTGCCGCCCGACTGACCTGACCACGGTCCGTGCCGCCTTCCCCGATCCGCTGCCGGTGAACGTGGTCGCCGACCTGACCGAGGAGGCGCCATGACCACCCGAGGACTGACCCGAGCCGCCGGCGGCAAGCCGCAGGGCACCGGCGACCCGGACGCCGTGCTGCGCGCCGACGGCGTCAGCTTCCGGTACCGGTCGGCCACCGAGCGCCAACTCACCAACGTCTCCTTCCAGATCCGGCGCGGCGAGCGGGTCGCCGTCATGGGCGCCACCGGGGCTGGGAAGACCACCTTGTTGATGATGTTCAACGGGCTCGTCCCACACCACCACGACGGTGAGATGCACGGGTACCTGACCGCGGTCGGCCTGGACACCGTCGAACACGACGTGGTCGACCTGGTCCGGCACGTCGGCCTGGTCATGCAGGACCCGGAGTCGCAGATCACCGGCCGGCTCGCACTGGACGACGCGGCGGTCGGCCCGGCAAACCTCGGGCTGTCCCGCGCTGAGGTACTCGACCGGGCCCGCCGGGCCCTCGACGCGGTCGGCCTCGGCGAACTGGCCGACCGGGACACCGGGCAGATGTCCGGTGGGCAGCAGCAGCGGCTGGCCATTGCCGGCATCCTGGCCATGGCCCCGGAGATCCTCGTGCTCGACGAGCCGACCAGCGAACTGGACCCGGCCGGTACGGCCCAGGTGTTCGCGGTGGTGGAGCAGGCCGCCGCCGACCGGGACCGGACCGTGGTCCTGGTCGAGCACGAGCCGGAACTCGTGGCGCAGTGGGCCGACCGGCTGATCGTCCTGCACGACGGTGCCCTCGTACACGACGGCCCACCGGCGGAGTTCTTCACCGTCGCGGAGCGGGCCGAGGCGGTGGGACTGCGACCACCGCAGGTGACCACCGTGTGCCACGCGCTCCAGCGGGCCGGCCGGCTGCCCGCCGACCGGACGGCGGTGACCCTGGACGAGGCGGTCGCCATGCTCCAGGACCGGCTGCCGGTCACCGCCCGGGTACGCGCCAGCGCCCCGCAGCCGGCGGTTCCGGCGGACGCGGCCGTCGTGATCGAGGCGACCGGCCTCGGCCACCGCTACCCCTCCGGGGTCCAGGCCCTGTCCGACGTGGACGTCCGGGTCCGGGAGGGCGAGTTCGTCGCCCTGCTCGGCCGTAACGGCGCCGGGAAGACAACCTTCGCCCGGCACCTCAACGGCCTGCTCCGTCCCACCGCCGGCCAGTTGCGGGTGTACGGCCACCCTACCGGCGACCGCTCGGTCAGCGACCTGGCCACCGACGTCGGGTACGTCTTCCAGAATCCGGACCACCAGATCTTCGCCCCGACCGTCCGCGACGAGGTCGCGTTCGGGCTGCGTAACGCGGGCTGGGCGGACGACCGGATCGAGGAGAAGGTACGCGAGGTACTCGACCTGGTGGGCATGCGCGCCCATCTCGACCACCACCCGTTCCGGCTGGGTAAGGGGCAGCGGCAGCGGCTGGCGGTGGCCAGCGTCCTGGCCCTGGAACCCCGGATCCTCATAGTCGACGAGCCGACAACCGGTCAGGACTGGCGCGGCGCGCGGGCGATCATGGACCTGGTCCGCGAGCTGAACCGGGCCGGCCGGACCATCCTGATGGTCACTCACGACATGCCCCTGGTCGCCGAGTACGCACATCGGGCGCTGGTGTTCGACGCCGGGCGGCTCCGCGCCGACCTCCCGGTGGCCGACCTCTTCGCCGACGAGGACCTGCTCGCCGGGACCCAACTCGTCGCACCCCAGGTGACCCGCCTGGCCCGGCGGCTCGGGCTGCCCCCGGTCACCACCGTGGACGCGTTCGTCGAACTGTGGGAGGAAGCCTGATGTTTCTCGAGTACCGGCCCGGCACGAGCTTTCTTCACCAGATGGACGTCCGCACCAAGCTCCTCGTCTTCGTGGGCGCGGTGGTGTTGACCTTCCAGTTCGCCCACCCGCTGCCCAACGCGCTGCTGGCCGTCGGCTCGCTGCTGCTCCTGCCCGCGCTTGGCGTGCCGAAGCGGCAGGTGGGCAAGCTGCTGGCGCCCTTGGCCCCGGTCGTCGTCCTGATTCTGGTCTTCGCGGCGCTCAGCCGGGGCCCCGGTGACTTCGGCTCGTCCTCCTCCGCCCGGGTGCTGGTGCACCTCTGGTTCGGTGACGGCCTGCCGCTGACCGTCGGCGGCCTGGCCCACGGCGCCAACCTGGGCCTGCGGATCCTCACCATGGTGTGCCTGACCGCCGCGCTGATCGTCAGTACGCCGGTGGAGCACTTCGTCGCCCTGATGCGCATGGCCCGGCTGCCGTTTCCGGTGGTCTTCATCGTGATGACCGCCCTGCGGTTCGTCCCGACCATGCAGCACCGGGCCAACCAGGTACTGGACGCCCAGCGGGCCCGGGGCGCAAAGATCGACGGCGGGATGATCGGTGCTATTCGCGCCTACACCACCATCATGGTGCCGCTCTTTTCCACCGGCATCCGGATGTCCGAGGAGTTGGCCGCCGCGATGCTCAACCGCGGCTACGGCATCACCCGGCAACCCACCGCGCTGACCATCCTGCGTCCGACCTGGCGTGATCCCGCCGTAGCCGTGGTGACCGCCGTAGTGGTCGGCGTGGTCGTCTGGGCCCGGCTGGCGGGGTGGGGATCGTTGTGACCACTGTAGAACCGATGAACGGAGTACCCGACATGACCGATCGAGCGACGCTGGACACCGTGACCACGACGGATCGGGCACGGGGTTGCCTGGCTGGGGTCGCGCTCGGCGACGCCATGGGCATGCCCGGCGAGTTGTGGCCACGCCAGCGGGTCGTGTCGACCTTCGGCTGGATCGACCGATTCCTTCCCGGCCCGGACGGCCACTTCGTGGTGGACGGCTTCGCGGCCGGCCAGGTCACCGACGACACACAGCAGACGTACATGCTTGCCGAGGCGATCCTCGCCGCGGGCGGCACCGTGGACACCGCCGTGGTCGCCCGGCACCTCGTCGAGTGGGCCGACCGGGTGGGGGCGAGCGAGGGTAATTTCCTCGGCCCCAGTTCGGCGCGGGCAATCCGGCTGCTCCGGGAGGGGGCCGACCCGGCGGAGACCGGCAAGGGCGGGGAGACCAACGGCGCCGCCATGCGGATCGTCCCGGTCGGCCTGCTGCACCGCAGCGACCGACTTGACGCGCTGGTCGACGGGGTGGTGGCGGCCTCGCTGATGTCCCACCACACCAGCGTGGCAATCAGCGGCGCCAGCCTCGTCGCGGGCACCGTCAGCGCCGCTGTCGAGGCGCCCGGGTCGGCCGACCGGGCCACCCGGCTGGCCGAGGCGCTGGAGGTCGGGTACGAGGCGGGCCGGCTCGGCGCGACCCGGGGCGAGCAGGTGGTCAGCCCTTCGGTGGTCCGCCGCGCCCGGTGGGCCGCCGACCTGGCGCGGCAACCCGGGGACGACGCCGACTTCCTCGCCGACCTCTACGACCTGGTCGGTGGCGGCGTGGCGACCGCCGAGTCGGTGCCCGCCGCGATCGGTCTGCTGGTCCGCTCGGGCGCGGACCCGTTGCGCTGCGCCGTGCTGGCGGCGAACCTCGGCGGGGACACCGACACCATCGGCGCGATCGCGACCGGGATGGCCGGTGCGGTCAGCGGGTTGTCCGCCATCCCCCGGGACCTGTTCGACCAGCTCCGGGCGGTCAACGGGATCGACCCCGAAAAGCTCGCCGACGCGCTGCTCGACCACCGTCACTGACCCGCCATCGGGTGTGGTCCTCGGCTACCCGCACGTGGCGGGTGACCTGCCGCACTCGTACGTCGGCAACGGTCACCGGCTGCTGGCGGTCGCCGCCCGACCACCCCGGGCGCCCGTGATCGAATTCAGCGTTTGTCAGAAGTCCGGGCCGCTCAGGTCGCTGCTGGCCGGATCCTTCGTCGCCGGTACGGGATCAACAGCGGCCCCAGGGCCGCGGAGAACGCGGGCCGGTGACCCCGAGGGGATCACCGGCCTGGCCTGGGGGACGGGCGGCGGCTGACGGGAGCGGTCCGCCCGTCTGCTCGGCTCTTCCCGAGGCGTTTCAGCCGAGCAGCAGCTCCGCCGCGGCCCGCAACCGGGCGGCCGTACGGGCCGCACCGAGCGCGGCGATGGTCTCGTGCAGCGGCGGGGAGACCGGCCCACCGACCAGCGCCGTGCGGGTGGTCATGAACATCCGCCGCCGGTTGGCGCCCTCGGCCTCACACACGCCGTTGAGCACGGCCTCCACCGGCGCCGGCTCGAACGGCGTCACCTGCGCCAGATCGTCGGCCAGCCGGCTGAGCACCTTGGCCGCCTCGGCGGCGGGCAGGCCCTTGCGGGTCAACGACTCCGCGTCGACCTCGACCGGGCCGTCGTGCAGCCAGGACAACTGCTCGGGCAGCTCGGACAGCCGCTTGGTGCGCTCCTGCAACGCGGTGACGATCCACCGCAGATCCTGCGTGCCGACCCCGGCCGGCAGGAACGGCTCGGCCACCGCGAGGAACTCCTCGACCGGCAGGGACCGCAGGTAGTGCCCATTGAGCCAGTTCAGCTTGTCGATGTCGAAGACCGGGCCGACCGTGTTGACCCGGGAGAAGTCGAACGACGCGCACATCGCGTCGAAGTCGAAGATCTCCTCCAGGTCGGGCTGCGAGTACCCCATCAGGCCGAGGAAGTTGAGCAGCGCCTGCGGCAGGTACCCCTCCTCCTGGAACCACTTCAGCCGGGCGGCCGGGTTCTTCCGCTTGCTGATCTTCGAACGGTCGGCGTTGCGCAGCAGCGGCAGGTGCGCGAACTGCGGCAGCGGCCAATCCAGCCACGTGTAGAGCAGGATGTGCTTGGAGGTGGAACTGATCCACTCCTCGCCCCGGACCACGTGGGTGATGCCCATGTCGTGGTCGTCGACGACGACCGCGAGGTGGTACGTGGGGAACCCGTCGGCCTTCAGCAGCACCTGGTCGTCGGGGTGCGGGGTACGCACCTCGCCGCGCACCAGGTCCTGGAACGCCGGCACCTCCTCCGGTACCCGCATCCGCACCACCGGCGGCTCGCTGAACCCCGGCAGCGCGGCCCGCTCGTCACGGGTCTTGCCCAGGCACAACCGGTCGTAGCCGGTCGGCTGCTTGTTCTGCTGCTGGCGGGTCCGCATCTCGGCCAGCCGCTCCGACGAGCACCAGCACCGGTAGGCCAGCCCCTGCGCGATCAGGGTGTCGACGACCTCGGCGTAGCGGGGCAGCCGCTCCGACTGCCGGTACGGGCCGTGCGGGCCACCCACGTCCGGGCCCTCGTCCCAGTGGAGACCAAGCCAGCGCAGGGTGTCGAAGATCTGCTGCTCACTGCCGTCGACGTACCGCGTCTGGTCGGTGTCCTCGATGCGCAGGATGAACCGGCCACCGCAGCGCCGCGCGAAGGCGAGATTGAACAGGGCGACGTACGCCGTGCCGACATGCGGGTCGCCGGTGGGTGACGGCGCGATTCTGACCCGGACCTGCTGCCCGCCTGCTGGAGTCTGCTCGCTTAGCACCCGGCTACCGTAGACCATGCCCACGGGTGTACCCCGGTAGGGCCCGAGTGCCCCATCGGTGCGCCTGTGTCGCCAAATGTGACCTCCGCGTCGGCCCGGGGTCAGTCCAGCGGATGACCGACGGTGGCATCGACGTGGTCGGGAACCGGGTCGTGCCGATCCCCGACGGAGGACGTACCGGACGGCTCGAACAGCAGGATCGACGCCCCGCCCGGGGAGAACGGCCGGTGCTGCACCCCCCGGGGCACCACGAACACCGTGCCCGCCGGCAGGGTGACCACCCGTTCGACACGGCTACCGTCGGACTGCGGCGCACCGTCACGCAGAGCGATGTGCAGCTCCCCGTCGATGACCAGGAAGAACTCGTCGGTGTCGTCGTGGGCGTGCCAGACGTGCTCCCCGGCGACCTTGGCCACCCGCACGTCGTAGTCGTTGACCCGGGTGACGATCCGGGGGCTCCACAGGGTGTCGAAGCGGGCCAGCGCCGCCGCCAGGACGATCGGTTGGTCACTCACCGGTGCATTGTGCCCGGCTGGTCGGGCATGCCGGGCAGCCGGGCGGTTCAGGACCGGTGACGGTGGCGGTGGACCATCGCGGCGGCCAGCGGCGCGCCGTCGAGCTCACCGGCGGCGACGCGGGCGGCCACGGTACGCCGGACCAGCCGGTCGGCCAGGCCCGGGGCGTGCCGGGCCAGGGCCAGTTCCAGCCGTCCCCGGGCGGTGGTGGCCACATCCCGGGGGGCCCGCCGGGCGGCGGCGGCCCGCAGGATCGCCGCGCTGACCCCGGCCACCGGTTCCGGTCGGGACACGCCCTGCAACGACAGTCCGGCCCGGACGGTGCTGTCGTGGATCGGTGAGGCCACCATGCTCGGGTAGACCACGCTCACCCCGACGTGGGTACCGACCTCCAGGCGCAGCGCGTCGGCGTAGGCGACCAGGGCACGCTTGCTGACCCCGTACGCGGCGGCGAGGGGCAGCGGCAGCACCGCCATCCGGCTGGCCACGAAGATCACCCGCCCACGGGCGGCGAGCAGGGCGGGCAACGCGGCGGCGGTGGTCCGCCACGCGGCCAGCAGGTTCACCTCGATCTGCCGGGCGACCACCCCGTCGGGAGGCTGTTCGGCGGGTGCGGGTCCACCGACCCCGGCGTTGTTGATCAGCAGGTCCAGTCCGCCGAGCCGTTCGACGGCGGTGGCCACCGCCGGGGCGACCGTGGCCGGGTCGGTCAGGTCGGCGCCGACGACCGGCACCGGCGTGTCGGTGGGCGTCAGGTCGATGCCGACGACCCGGGCACCGGCGGCGGTCAGGTCGGCCACCAACTGCCGGCCGAAGGTGCCGCGGGCGCCGGTGAGCAGCACCCGACGTCCGGCCAGCCGGCTCACCGGGACACCGCCGCCACGCCCCGGCCGTGGGCCGCCCGGCGGGCACCCTCGGTCAGTTCCCGGGCCAGTTGGGCCAGGTACACGTCGAAGTCGACCCGCATCGCCGGGCGGCGCTGCCCCCACCGGCTGGTGGCCGCCCGCAGTTCGGCGGCGCACCCGGCGCGCTGGCGCTGCGGGTCGGGCAGCGCGTACCGGCCGGCGAGGTGCGCGGCGACCAGCCGGGCCTGCGCCTCCACGACCGGCAGCGCGGCGCCGGTGGACTGCATCAGCCCCACGAACGTCAACCCGGGCGCGTCGAGGTGGAACACGTGCCGGTACAGCGCCAGGGTGTGCGCGCCGTCGCCGAGCAGCCCGGGGCCGAGGAACGGGATGTCGACCCGGTAACCGGTGCACCACACCAGCAGGTCGACCGGGTCGGTGGTGCCGTCGGTGAACGTGACCCGGTCACCGTCGAAGCCGGCGATGCCGGGCCGTACGGCGATCTCGCCGTGGGTCAGCCGGGACAGCAGGGCGTCGGACAGCGTCGGGTGGTCCTGCAGCAGGCCGTGCGCGGGCGCGGGTAGCCCGTAGCGGGTCGGGTCCCCGACGGTGGCGGTGAGCATCGCCTGGCTGACGCGTTGGCGCAGCCGCCACGGCAGCCGCCGGGCCAGGGCCCCGTTGAGGGTGTCCGAGGGACGCCCGAGCAGGTACTTCGGGACCACCCACACGCCCCGGCGCAGCGACAGCAGGGTACGCCGGGCGACGTGGGAGGCGTCCACGGCGATGTCCATGGCCGAGTTGCCGCCGCCGACGACCAGTACCCGCGCGTCGCGCAGCTGGTCGGGGTCGCGGTAGGCGTGGCTGTGGATCTGCCGGAACGTGGCCTCGCCCGGCGGCGGGTCGGGCAGGTGCGGCACCCGGTTGTGGCCGTTGGCGACGACCACGGCGTCGACGACCACCTCGGACGGGCCGCCGGCGCTGTCGGCGCGCACCGTCCAGGTGCCGTCGTCACCCGCGGTCACCGACGTGACGGTGTGCCCGGGGCGGATCACGCCGGTCAGCCCGAACCGGTCGGCGTAGTCGCGCAGGTACTGCACGACGCGGGTGTGGTCGGGGTAGTCGGGCCAGTGCGCCGGCATCGGATGGTCGGCGAACTCGGTGCGTCGGCGGCTGGTGTTCAGGTGCAGGGTCCGGTAGGCGGCCGAGCCGGGTGACCCGTACGCCCACAGTCCGCCGATGGTGTCGGTGGCCTCGAAGCAGACGGTCGGGATCCGCTGGTCGGCCAGCGCCTTGCAGGTGGCCAGGCCGGCGGGGCCGGCGCCGATCACCGCGACCGTGGGGGTCACCGGCCGACCCGAGATTTATCCAACACGCGATGGATAATGCCGACCGGGCCGTGCCCCCGTCAAGACGTGCCGCCGCCCGACCCCGTCCCGTACAGCGCGTCCAGCCACCGGTGCGCGAACACCCGGAACTCCCGCCGCCCGCGCGCCCCGGCCGGGTCGGCGGCCAGGGCCACCACATGCCCGTGTACCGCCCACACCAGGCTGCGGACCGCCACGTGCGGTGTCGGCTCGACCAGCGACCCGGTGGCCGCCGCCTCGACGAGCAACTGCTCCACCAGCTCGTACAGCGGCGCCGCGTACCGCTGGTCGAGGTCGGCGTGCCGGTGCGGCTCCAGCCAGCGCCGCAGCCACAGGGCGGTGGTCTCCGGGCGCTGCTCCAGAAAGTCCACGAACACGTCGATCAGCTCGTGCAACCCGGCCAGGGTCCGCCGCGGCCGGGCCGTGGACGCCGCCCGTACCCGCCTCGCCGCCTGTTCCAGCACCACCTTCTCCGCCTCGAACACCCGCGCGAAGCACGCCTCGTACAGCTGGGCCTTGGTGCCCGTGTGGTGGGCGACGGTGGCCACGTCGACGCCGGCGCTCGCGGCGACCTCCCGCAGCCCGACGGCGTCGAACCCGCGCCGGGCGAACAGGGTGGTCGCCGCGGCGAGCACCCGCTCCCGGGTCTGCAGGTTCTCGTCGCGACGGGGACGGCCGGGTCGGCGTCGGGGCATGGTCATGCCGCCCATTGTCCCCCTACAATCCAGCAACCGTTGGATTGACGCGGCGAGGAGACCACCATGACCGGGCTCGACCAGCAGCCGGCGACCACCCTGCCCCGGGGACCGCTGGTCGGCTTCGCCACCGGCTCGGTCGGCATGGGTGTGTGGGTGACCGTGCCCGGACTGCTGCTGCTGTACTTCCTCACCGACATCCTCGGCGTGGACGCCTGGCTGGCCGGCACAGCCCTGCTGCTACCCAAGATCGCCGACGTGGTGCTGCACCCGTCGGTCGGCCACCGCGCCGACACCGACCGGGCCCGCCACGGCCACCGGCGCCGGCTGCTGCTGGTCGGCTGCGCCCTGCCGGTGGCGTTCGCCGCGTTGTTCGCCGTGCCCGCCGGGCTGACCGGCGCCCCGGCCGCGGTGTGGGTCGCGGTGGGATTCACCGCCGGCAACCTGCTGTTCGCCGCCTACCAGGTCCCCTACCTGGCCACCCCCGCCGACCTGGCCATCGGCTACCACGAACGCACCCGACTGATGGCGTTCCGGATGGTGGTGCTGACCCTCGGCATCCTCGCCGCCGGGGTGGCCGCACCACTGCTCACCGGCGGGGACGACGCCACCCGCACCGGCTACCTGCGCATGGCGGCGCTGCTGGCCACCGCGATGGCCGCCACCATGGTCGTCGGGGTGGCCGGCATCGGCCGCCTGCACGCCACCGCGACCCTGCCCGCACCGTCCGGGCACACCCCGGCGGGCTGGCGGTCCCTGCGGGCCGCGCTGACCAACCGGCAGTTCCGCTGGCTCGTCGGCGCCTACCTGGCCATGTCCACCACCACCCACCTGGTGCTGGCCGGGGTGCCCTACTACGCCGAGTACGAACTCGGCCGCCCCGGCCTGACCACCGTGCTGGTCGCCGCGTTCGTGGCCCCGGCGCTGCTGGTCACCCCCGGCTGGCTGGCGGTCGCCCGCCGGGTCGGCAAGCAACGGGCCCTGCTGGCCGCCCAGGCCGCGTTCGCCGCCGGCAGTGCGGTGCTGGCCGTCGGCCGCCCGGCCGGCCTGCCGGTCCTCGTCACCGCCGTCGCGGTGCTCGGGGTGGCGTTCGCCGGCATGCAACTACTGCCGTTCTCCATGGTCCCGGACGTGATCCGGGCCGACACCACCGGCGCCGGCGCCGGCACCTACACCGGGGTGTGGACCGCCGCCGAGGCCACCGGCGCGGCGCTGGGCCCCTACGCCTACGCGCTGTGCCTGGCCGCCGGCGGATTCGCCGCCAGCCGCGCCGGGGAGACCGTCGTGCAGTCGTCGACGGCGCTGGCCGCGGTCCGCTACGGCTTCGGTGTCCTGCCGGTGGTGATGATGCTGGTGGCCCTGGCGCTGCAACGGCACTACACCCTGGACCGGACCGCCCGCACCGGCCGGTGAACACGACCACGCCGCCCGGTGCCCCGTCAGCTCCCGGCCCACCCCCTAGACTTCGCCCTCGATGGACACCCCAGCCGCCGCCGACACGCGGCCCTGCGCGCACTGCGGGCGCCCGGTGCCGCAGCGGGCCGCCGCCGGCCGCCCGTTCCGCTACTGCCGGGACAACGACGGCGCCTGCCAGCGCGCGTCGCGTAACACCCGGATGCGTCACCGCAACGCCCCCGGCCTGCCCGGGCAGGTGGCCCGCACCTGGGAGGTGGTGGACCGGCTCGACCAGGCGGTGGCGACCCTGACCGAGGCCCTGCACGCCGAGTTGTCCCCGGTGGGGGTGGAACGGCAACTGGCGCAGGTGCGAGCCGAGGCCGCCACGCAGGTCGCCGACGCGCAGACCGAACGTGACACCGCCCGCGCCGAGGCCGAGGACGCCACCACCACCGCCGCGGCCGCCACGGTACGCGCCGAGCAGGCGCAGGCCGAACGCGACGCCGCCGTGGCCCGGGCCACGGCGGCCGACGCCGCCGCCGAGCAGGCCCGCCACGCCGAACGCGACGCCCACGCCGCCGCCGACGACGCCCGCCGGGCCGCCCACGCCGCCGAGGCGCTGCGGGTACAGGCCGAACGGGACCGGGACACCGCCCGCCGGGAGATCGACGTACTGCGCGCCGAGCACGCCGCGCAGCAGCGGCAGATCGCCGAGGTGCTACGGGCCCGCGACGCCGCCCTCGCCGACGCCGAACGGGCCGCCCGGCAGGCCACCGACGCGCTGGCCCGGGCCGAACGGTTCCGGGGCGACGCGGAGGCGGCCCGGCAGGAGACCGCGACGGCCCGGCAGGAGACGGCCCGTGCGGTCGAGGCGGCCTCCGCCGCGACCGCCGTGGCCACCCGGGCCCGCGCGGACGCCGACGCCGCCCGCACCGACGCCGACGCCGCCCGCGCACAGGCCACGCAGACCGCCGCCGAACGGGACCGGGCCACCGCCGAGCTGGCCGGGGCGCGCGACGCGGCGGCCACCGCGCAGGGCCAGCTACACCAGACGCAGGTGCGCCTGGAGGCGGTCGCCGCCGAACGGGACAGCGCGCAGCAGCGGGTGACCCAGCTCGCCGCGCAGGTCAGTGACCTGGCCGCCGCGTTGGCTGCCCTCGGTGCGGCCCGGCAGGCCGCAGCCGGTCCACCGACGGCCGGCTGACCGGTCCACCGAGCAACGCTGGCGTTTTTCCCGATTTGCGGCATAACGTGTACCGGGTCGGCGAGTTGACCGGGGTGAGGCTGAGCGCCCGCCGCCGGCGGCGGTTACCCTCGAAGGGTTTGACCACCCGCACCTCGCGCCCCGGGCGGGAATCCCCCACCCGGTCGGCGCTGTTGCACCGATAAGACCAGCACCACCGAACGAGGGGAAGTCGATCATGGGCGAGCGCATGCTGCGGGGCAGCCGCCTCGGCGCAGTCAGCTACGAGTCCGACCGCAACACCGAGCTCGCGCCCCGCCAGACCCGGGAGTACCTGTGCGCCAAGGGCCACCAGTTCGAGGTGCCCTTCGCCGTGGACGCCGAGGTCCCGATGACCTGGGAGTGCAAGTTCGACGGCAGCACCGCCCGCCTGGTCGACGGCAGTGAGCCGGAGCAGAAGAAGGCCAAGCCGCCGCGTACCCACTGGGACATGCTGCTGGAACGGCGTTCCATCGCCGAACTGGAGGACATCCTCAACGAGCGGCTCCAGGAGGTCCGCACCCGCCGCGGTCGCATCTGAGACCTGACCACACAACGTGTCGGCCCCCGCAGGGACCCCTGCGGGGGCCGACACGTTGTGTGGTCAGCGGGGGGCCACCATGACCGCCTGCCGCAAGTACCCACGGCGCTCTCCGCAGGACCCGGGCCAGGGGCAGTACGCGACACCAGCCGGCGTACCCCGATGGCGAGCAGGCCGGCGACCAGCCAGGGCGCGCCGACGGTCACCGGCCGGAAATGATCTCCCCCTCGATGGCCGCCCCGGGCTCCGCCGTCGGCTGCGGCGCCGGCCCGGCCGTCGGCGCGCCCTGACGCACCCGCACCCGACGCGGACCGAACATCTCCGCCGCCACCATCGACGACATGCGCCGCTGCGCGACCCGCGCCGCCAGCACCCCAGCCGCCCGCCGCACCGGCGGCACCACCAGCACCAGGCCCACCACGCCACTGACCAGACCCGGCGCGGCCAGCAACCCCCCGGCGGCCAACCCGACCAACCCGTCAGTGACCTGCCGTCCCGGTGGCTGCCCACTGCCCGCCGCGGCCCGCAGCCCCCGCCACGCCCGCACACCCTCCCGGCGCAACAGCCACAACCCGGCCAGCGACGCCACCAGCACCGCCAACACCGCCGGCCCGAACCCCACCGACCGCCCCAACACCACGAAAACGGTCACCTCGACCACGACGGCCAGCAGCAGGGCCGGCGCGACGAACCTCAACCCTCGGCGCATGTCACCCCATCCGTGCCTCGACACCGGTCATCCCAGCATGACACGCACCCCGGTCACGGCCACCGCACCTGACCCGTCGCCGTGCCGTGCAACCCCCGCCGCACCGCCGTACGCCGGTCCTGCAACCCCCACACCGTGATCCGCCACAACGCCTCACCAATGATCAGCGGACTCATCTTCGACGCCCCCCGCTCCCGCTGGGCGAACGTGATCGGCACCTCCACGATCCGCAACCCGGCCCGGTACGCCAGCCGGCACAGCTCCACCTGAAACGAATACCCCTGCGAGCACACCGACTGCAGATCCAGCCGCCCCAACCCGGACAGCCGGTACACCCGGTACCCGCCGGTGGCATCCGACACCGGCATCCCCAGCACCAACCGGGCGAACCCGTTGCCGCACCGCGACAGCAGCAGCCGCCGCCACGGCCAGTTCACCAGCCGGGCCCCCGCCGCCCACCGCGACCCGATCACCACATCCGCGTCCCGCGCCGCGTCCAGCAGCGCCGGAAGTTCCCGCGGATCATGCGAACCGTCGGCGTCCATCTCCACCACCGCGTCGAAGCCACGCTCCCGCGCCCACCCGAACCCGGCCAGATACGCCGCACCCAGCCCGTGCTTACCGTCACGGTGCAGCACATGCACCCGCCGGTCCGCCGCCGCCAGCGCGTCCGCCGCCACCCCGGTACCGTCCGGGCTGGCATCATCGACGACCAGGACCTCCACCGCCGGCGCGGCCCGCCGCACCCCCACGACGATCGGCGCCACGTTGTCGACCTCGTTGTACGTGGGGACCACCACCAGCACCCGCCCCACACCCGGATACCCCGCCAACCGGTCCGCCCCCACCACAACCTCCTCCCGACACGTCACCCCCGGCGCCGCCGCACCGGCCACACCGCCCCGAGCACGCCCAGCGCCGCCGTCACCAGCAACGCCTCCGGCCACCAGCCCAGACGGGTCGCCACCGTCAACCCGGCACCGACACCCACCTGCGCCACCACCACCGCACCAGTGTTGAACCCGGTGGCGCCGCTTACCCGCCCACCGGCGTCCACGAACCCCGACACGCCCACCGTCGAGGCCATCAACGCCTCCCGGCCGTGTTCCACCGCCCGCAACCGCACCATCGCCAACTGCTGCCGGGCCTCCGCCTCGCTGAACGTGGCGTTGTTGGTCTGCACCGCCAGGATCTGCGCCCCACCGGTGACCGTGTCACGCACCACCGAGTCGTACGCCACCTCGAAACAGATCACGTCACCGACCGTGACCGGACCGGCCGACACCACCCCCGGCCGGTCACCGGCCACGAAATCCGACCGCACCCGATCCACCTGGCTACTGACCATCCGGGCAATATCCCGCAGCGGCACATACTCGGCGAACGGCACCGGATGCCGCTTGACGTACGTCTGCTCCAGATCCGCACCCGTACCGGGACGCCACAACAGTCCCGCGTTACGCACCTGCCCCGGCTGCGGACCACCCAGCACCGCACCCACCAGGATCGGCGCCCGTACCGCGTCGGCCGCCTGGGAGATCCGCGCCGCCGCATCCGCGTTACGCAGCGGATCGATGTCACTGGAATTCTCCGGCCACACCACCAGCTGCGGCTGCGCCACCCGCCCGGCCGCCACATCCTCCGCCAGCCGCACCGTGGCGTTGACATGGTTGTCCAACACCGCCCGCCGCTGGGCGTTGAAGTCCAACCCCAGGCGGGGCACATTGCCCTGCACCACCGCCACGGTCACCGAACCCGACCCGACCGTCGTCCCCACCGGCACCGCCCAACCGGCCGCCACCACCGCGACCCCGGCGCCCGCCGACGCCAGCACCGGCCGCCAGACCCGCAGGCCCCGACCACCGCGCGGGGCCCGCACCAACTGCCCCGACCGCCACACCGCCAGCAGCAGACACCCACCGACGGTGGCCACCGCGAACGTCACCAACGGCGCCCCACCGACAGCCGCCAGGCGCACCAGCGGCGCATCGGTCACCGCGAACGCCAACCGACCCCACGGGAACCCACCGAACGGCGTACGGTCCCGCAGCGCCTCCTGCGCCACCCACAACACACCCGTCACCGGCGGCCACCACCAGCGCACCCGGTCGACCAGCGGCGACACCCACGCCGTGGCCGCCCCCAACAACCCCAGATAGCCGGCCTGCAACACCGACAGCAGCAGCCACGGCAGGTCACCGGTGTGCAGATTCGTCCAACTCAACATCGGCACGAACAACGCCAACCCGGCCAGGAACCCCAACCCGAAACCCGCCCGCAGGCGACGCCGGTGCACCGCCGCGCCCAGCAACGCCACCCCCACCGGCGCCAACAGCCACCCGTCATACGGCGGGAACGCCCCCAACAGCACCAACCCGGCCGACACCGCCGCCACCACCGACAGCCACCACGGCAACCCCCGCCCCGCCACGGACCCCACCTGCTGCACGCGGCCCGCCGCCGTCACCTGCGCCTCGATCACGCGCCGAAGGCTACCCGCCGCCGACCCGCCCGACGCCGCCACGCACCCACCAGGAACACAAAATCGGGGCGCGGCCACTGGCCGCGCCCCGATGCTCCCAGGCCCCTCCCGGCCGGTGCGAGCCAACTGCAGTGCCCCGGACCTTCGGACCGACCGGACGGCGGACTGGCTGCCCCCGCCGGGCCGTTGTCTACTGGCCGTGCCCCACAGCTGCCCATACACCGGTAACCGCGGCCGGTTCGCGCCGCCCCGCCGACCCCCGCCCGCTGGACCTGGCCGCCGCGACACACCATCTGTCACTCGGCCAGCGGACGAAGGGACGAAGCGAACAACAGCCGCTTCCCGTGATAGGACTCAAAGACGGTACGACCCACCCCCCGGGGCCTGTCAACCGCCCCCCGGCCAGTCGTCGCCACCGCCACGGCGTGTCACCCCCTACCGGTCGGCGCCGGCCGCCAACCGGCCCCGCAGCAACGCCCGCGCCGCCTGCGGATGCTCCGCCGCCAGCAGGCCCCCCGCCGCCAGCACATACGCCCCGTCGACCACCGGCACCGCCGCCCGCGGCACCGACCAGCCACCCCCGTGATCGGCCAGCACCGCACCCAGCACCACGGCCACATCACCGGCCGGCGCGTGACGTAACACACCGCCCGAACCCACCAGCAACCGCACATCCCGCAAATCCCGGCCCGTGCGTTCCCCCGTGGCCGGACCCCGCGCATGCCGACGCACCGCCACCGTCGCCGCCAACGCCGCGATCCGCGCCTCCACCGCCCGGTCGGCCTCCGTCACCGGCAACCACCCCGGATCCGCGGCCCGCGCCGCCGCAGCCACCGCCAGCCGCTCCGCCGCACCGGCGTCGACCAGCCGTTCCGCCACCGCCGCCGCGACCACCCCCGGGGCGCTCCACCGCATCCCCAGATCCCCCTCCACGGTGCGGGCCCGCCACAACGAACCCGCCACCTCCCGACCGGGACCCGAGGCCCGCTCATCCGGCGTCAACACCGAATACACGTCCGTGGTCGCCCCACCGACATCCACCACCGCCAGATCACCACCGACGGCGTCGGCCAACACCTCCACCCCGGTCAGCACCGCATCCGGCGTCGCCGCCCGCACCAGCGACGCGAACCGGGGCCCCCGCGACAGGCCCTTACCACCGATCACATGCCGCAGGAACACCTGCCGAATCGCCGCCCGCGCCTCCTGCGGCGCCAACACCCCGATCTTCGGCAGCACGTTCCCGGCCACCGTCACCGGCACCCCACCGTCGACCAGCACCGCCGCGACCTCATCGCGCACCTGCGCGTTACCGGCCAACACCACCGGCACCCGCCACCGCATCCGCGCCAACCGGCCCGCGTTACGCCGCAACACCTCGGCGTCACCACCATCGGTGCCACCCACCAGCAGCAGCACATCCGGCCGCGACGCCCGCAACGCGGCCACATCGGCCCCCGACAACACACCAGCGGCCACATGCACCACCCGCGCCCCCGCCGACAGGCCCACCCGCGCGCCGGCCTGCGCCGTCACCAGCCGCTCGTAACCCACCACCGCCAGCCGCAACCCACCCCCGGCCGACGAGCACACATACCACGGCAGACCCGCCGGCAATCCCACCGTCGCCGACGCCACCGCCGCATCCAGCCCGTGCAGCACATCCGTGCCCACCGTCGTACGCGCCGACGCCGCCGACACCAACGCACCGTCAGCCAGATCCACCACCGCCACCTTCGTGAACGTGGACCCCACATCCGCGCAGACGGCGTACCCGCTCACGACGCGGCGGGCACGACCACCGTGCCGGTCGCCGTCACCGCCACCACCGGCGGATCCACCACCTCCGCCGCCGACTCACCCCGGTCCGGCCGACCCCGGCACACCACCCGACACTCGAAGTCGACCGTGCGGCTACGCCGACCCACCCGCGTCACCGTCGCCGTCACCTCCAGCACATCCCCGGCCCGCATCGGCGCCCGGAACTGCACATCCGCATACGAGGCAAACAACCCCTCATCACCATCGGTACGGATACACACCTCCGTGGCCACATCCCCGAACAACCCCAACGCGTACGCCCCATCCACCAGGCTCCCCGCGTAATGGGCATGCGAATACGGCACATACCGCCGGTGCGTCACCGTCAACCCGACCCGGGGGTCACTCATACCTTCGCCGCCTTCTTCGTGATCAACGCATGCACCAGGTAACTGGCCACCTCACCCGGAGTGGTCCCCCGACCGAAGATCCGATCCACCCCCAACTCGGCCGCCATCAACTCGTCGAACCGCGGCCCACCGACCACCAGCAACGGCCGCCGCCCCGCCGGCATCGCCTCCCGGAACGCCGCCGACATCTCCCGCGTGTTGTGCAGATGCGCATCCCGCTGCGTCACCACCTGCGACACCAGCACCGCATCGGCCCTCTCCACCCGGGCCGCCTCCACCAACTCCGGCACACTCACCTGCGCACCCAGGTTCGTCACCTTCAACTCGCGGTAGTACTCCAGACCCTTCTGCCCGGCGATACCCTTCACATTCAGGATCGCGTCGATGCCCACGGTGTGCGCATCCGTACCGATACACGCCCCCACCACCGACAACTTCCGCCGCAACCGCTGCTTCACCACCGCGTTGACCTCCTTGGCGGACAACAACGGAAAATCCCGCTCCACCACCTGCACCGCCGACAGGTCCACCAGATGGTTCACCCGCCCGTACACCACGAAGAAGGTGAACCCGTCACCCATCTGCTTCGCGTGCACCAACATCGCCGGATCCATGCCCATCTTCGCGGCCAACTGCAACGCCGCACCCTCGGCCCGCTTGTCATGCGGCACCGGCAACGTGAACGACACCTGCACCATGCCATCACCGGTGGTGTCCCCATACGGCCGCACGATCGTCCGGTCACTCATGCCGCCGCCCCCTCCAGGATCTCCGTGGCCGGGTTGTAGTACTCATCCTCGTGCCGCGCGACACCATCGCGACCCTTACCCCGGTCCGCCGGCCGCTTCATGATCCCGAACGTGCCCTCGGCAATCGCCGTCAACAACGACTGCTCACCGATCCGCTCCAACAGATCGATCGCCTCACCGAGAACCCGGTTCGCCCGCTGCTGAATGAACCCACCCGGCGCCGGCACGAAGTCCTCGCGCAACCCACCCGCCGCACCCAACACATAGCGGACGTTCTGCAGGGCGATGTCCCGGTCCGACAACCACGGCGTCACCACCGCCTCCGTCATCATCCCCACCAGCAGGATCCCCTGCCCGGTCATCGCCCCCACCAGATTGAAAAACCCGTCGAGCAGGTTCCCCCGGAACACATCCCCCGTCATGTGCTTCGTCGGCGGCATCCACTTCAACGGCGCATCCGGAAACAACTCCCGCGCCAGCAACGCATGCGCCAACTCCAGACGGAACGACTCCGGCACATCCGGATTGATCTCGAACGCGTGCCCCAACCCCAACTGCCAGTCCGCCAACCCCGCCTCATGCGCAAAGAACTCATTCAGCAGCTGCGACACCGTCACCGTGTGCGCCTCATCCACCGCATCCGCAGTGGTCAGGTAATTGTCCTCACCGGTGTTGATGATGATCCCCGCCCGCGCATGCACCTGCCGCGAAAACCGCTGGTCCACAAAGGTCCGGATCGGATTGATGTCCCGGAACAGAATCCCGTACATCGAATCGTTGAGCATCATGTCCAGACGCTCCAACCCCGCCAGGGTCGCCATCTCCGGCATACACAAACCAGACGCATAGTTCGTCAACCGCACATACCGGCCCAACTCCTTCGACGAGGCATCCAACGCCGCCCGCATCAACCGGAAGTTCTCCTGCGTGGCATACGTACCCGCAAACCCCTCCCGAGTCGCCCCCTCCGGCACATAGTCCAACAACGACTGCCCCGTCGACCGGATCACCGCGATCACGTCCGCACCCGCCCGCGCCGCCGCCTGCGCCTGCGGAATATCCTCGTAAATATCCCCCGTCGCCACAATCAGATAGATCCACGGCCGCTGCGCAGGATCACCGAACCGCCTCACCAGACGATCCCGCTCAACCCGACGCCGGTCAATCACCCGGATCCCCGCCGCCACCGCCCGACGCGCCGCCCGACGCGCCGCCACCGCAGCCCGACCCGACGGCACCCCGAACCGCACCGACCCCGCCGCCGCCTTCTGCGCCAGCAACGTCACATCGGCGATCTGCTCCCGCACCAGGGCGTCGAACACCGGCACCGCCACCCCGTGGCCCAACCCGACATCCGCGACCACCGCATCCACCAGACGGTTCACCCACGGAATACCATCCGGATCCGCCCCGGTCACCCCCGCCAGCCGCAGCACCGCCCGCTCCACCGACACGGTGGTGTGGCTACGCGCCAGATCCACCACCGGCCGCCCGGCGCGACGCGCCAACTCCCGCGCCCGAGCGACCAGCACCGGATCCAGGTCAAGCTTGCCTGTCACGAAGACCCTTCCTCATAGATCACCTCACCACGCAGCACCGTGCGCCGACACACCGGCAACGGCGTCGGATCCTGCGGACCCCGCACCTCCGGATCCAGCGCCTGCAACACCGGCAGACCCCGATCCACCCCCGCCGGCGACGACCACACCGCGAACGTCGCCGGCGCCCCCAACGCCAACACACCCTCGTTGTCCAGGTGCACCGCCCGCCAGCCACCCCGCGTGTGCGCCGCGAACGCCGCCCGCACACTCATCCGCTGCACCGGATTGTGATGCGCCACCGCCGCCCGCACCGAACCCCACGGATCCAACGGCGTCACCGGCGAATCCGACCCGAACGCCAACGACACCCCGACGCCATGCATCGCACCCATCGGATTCGACTCCCACGACCGGTCCAGACCCAACCGCGACTCATACATCCGACCCGCGCCACCCCACAACCGGTCGAACGCCGGCTGCATCGACGCCACAATCCCGTACTCCACGAACCCCGCGATCAACCGCTTGTTCATGATCTCCGCGTGCTCCACCCGATGCCGCGCCGCCCGAACCCGTTCGACCCCCAGCACCTGCGCCGCACCCGCGAAACCCGCCAACACCGTCGCGATCGCCGCATCACCGATCGCATGGAACCCGCCCTGCATCCCATGCCCCGCACAATCCAGCAGATGCTCCCGCACCTGCCCCGCACTCACATACCCATGCCCACACCCACCCGGCTCACCATCCAGGTACGGCTGCGACACATGCGCCGTCCGCGACCCCAACGCCCCATCCGCATACAGGTCACCACCGGCACCCACCGCACCCAACTCCCGGGCCTTCGCCGCACCCAGCAGCTCACCCCAGTAGCCGTACACCTCCGGCAACCCCGCACCCGACAACGCCAACAGACCGGTGAAGTCCTCCTCATCCGACGTCCCCGGCCCACCACACTCATGCACCGCCGCGATACCCAACGACGCCGCATGCGCCAACGCCACCCGCTGCGCCGCCACCCGCTGCGACCGCGACACCGACCCGAGCGCCACCTCACGCACCACGTGATGCGCATCCCGCCGCAACCAGCCCGACGCGTCGTACCCCGGCACCGACACCACCCGCGGCACCACCGCCAACAACGCCGACGACACCAACGCCGAATGGATCGACGCCTGCGACAGATACACCCGCCGCCCACCGGCCGCCCGATCCAACTCCACCGCCGACGGCAACCCCGGATCCGGCCACGTCGACTCGTCCCACCCGTGACCCAACACCACCGCATCCGCCGGCAACCCCGCCGCGAACGCCGCCACCCGCTCAATCACCTGCCCCGCCGACCGCGCAGCCGACAGGTCCAGCCCCGACAACGACAACCCGGTGTCCGTGCAGTGCACATGCGCATCCACGAACGCAGGCGTCACCAACGCCCCGTCCAACTCCACCACCCGGTCCGCACGCGGCGCCTCCGCATCCGCACCCAACCAGGCAATCCGCCCATCCGACACCAGCAGCGCCGTCGCGCTCGGATCCGCCGGACAGTGCAGCACTCCACCGCGGTACAACGTCGAGGGGTTCGTCATGGGGATCAGTCTGCCGCCAACCGCGCCTCGAAAAGCGCACGCACCCCGGCAACCTCCCGCACCAGCCCCAACGCCAACTCCGCGTGACCCGGCACGTACCCGTTACCCACCAGCATCGTCACGTCCGCCGCCAGACCCTCCGCGCCCAACGCCGCCGCCGCGAAACTCGTCGCCATCGAGAAGAACACCACCGTGCCGCCGTCCGCAGTCGCCAGGATCGCCCCATGCTCACAACCCGGCACATCCACACAGACCACCGTCACGTCCGCCGGCCCACCGAGCACACCCACCACCGCGTCCGCCAACACCACCGGATCCCGCGCATCGGCCAACGCCACCCCCGACGCCAGACCCGCCGCCACCAGCCCGTCGCGCTCCGCCACCACCGGCACCACCCCGACGGTACGACCCGCACCCGCCCGCGCCGCCGCCGCCAACGACAACGACCCGCTCTTCCCGGCCCCACCGACCACCGCAACAGTCACCGGCCGGTCATCACCGGCCCGCCGCCGGTCCGCCACATACCGCGACACCACCCGCGCCGTCAGCGCCGGCGCCCCACACACGTCCAGCACCGCCAACGACAACTGCGGATCCAGATCAGCCGGCAGCACCGCCGCAATCGACCGGGCGAACAGGATCGCGTACCCCGCACAGGGCGCCTGCTCCCCACGACCGTCCCACGACGCCAGGCCGTCGGTCACCACCAGCGGCGTCAACGTCAACGACACCAGCGTCGCCACCCGGTCCCCCGGCTTCAGCCCCAACGGCGAATCCGGACCGACCTCCTCCACGACACCGATCAGCATGCCGCCCGAACCGGTCACCGGGTTCTGCATCTTGCCCCGCGCAGCGATGATCTCGCACACCTCGGCCCGCACCGCCGCCCCGTCCCCGGCGTGCTTCTGCCACAACTGCCGGAAACTCGCCGCGTCCAGGTTCAACCGCTCCACCCGAATCCGGACCTCGTCCGCGCCGATCTCCCGGTCCACCCGCAACCGCTGCGCCGCCTGCGGCAGCACCCCGACCGGTTCCACCACCCGATGCAGACCCACCGGTGACGTCATGCCCACCCCCTCCGCCGCCGCAGCGCACCCCTAACCAGGGTCGCGTCGCGGGAAAACTTCCGGCAGACTAATTTCTTCACCGGAGAATTTCCAGTAGCCTTCGGGCCGCTGACTCGCAAAGCACGGCACAGAGGAGGGCACGTGACCCAGACCCACCCGGTGGGGACCATCCCCCACCCCCGTCACACCCCGGACGTGCCCGCCCCGGCACCCACCGCCGGCCAGCCCTACGAGTACCGGCGCAACCCCCTGGTCGAACCCGACTGGACCCGCTTCCCCGGCTGGCGCCACGTCACCCGCGACCAGTGGGAGAGCGCCCAGTGGCAACGGGTCAACTGCGTCAAGAACATCAAGCAGCTTCGCAACGTCCTCGGCGACACCGTCGACGAGACCTTCTACGACGACCTCGCCACCGACCAGAACGCCCTGGCCACCATGTCCATGCTGGTGCCGCCACAGATGCTCAACACCATGGTGCCCTTCGCACCGATGAGCACCGCGGCCTTCCTGGCCGACCCCATCCGGCGCTACATGATCCCGGTCGCCTCCGACCGGCGCACCGACTGGCCGTCACACCCCTACGCCAGCCGCGACTCGCTCCACGAACACGACATGTGGGTCGCCGAGGGCCTCACCCACCGCTACCCCACCAAGGTCCTCGCCGAACTGCTCTCCACCTGCCCGCAGTACTGCGGGCACTGCACCCGGATGGACCTGGTCGGCAACTCCACCCCCACCGTCGACAAGCTCAAGCTCAGCCTCAAGCCCGTCGACCGGTACGACGCCCACATCAGCTACCTCAGGGCCCACCCCGGCGTACGCGACGTCGTCGTCTCCGGCGGTGACGTCGCCAACGTCCCCTGGCGCAACCTGGAGTCGTACCTGATGCGGCTGCTGGAGATCGAGACCATCCGCGACATCCGGCTCGCCACCAAGGCCCTCATGGGCCTGCCCCAGCACTGGCTCCAGCCGGACGTCGTCGAGGGCCTGGAGCGGGTCGCCCGCACCGCCGCCCGCCGGGGCGTCAACCTCGCCATCCACACCCACGTCAACCACGCCCAGTCGATCACCCCGCTGGTCGCCCGGGCCGCACAGACCGCCCTCGACGTCGGCGTACGCGACGTCCGCAACCAGGGTGTGCTCATGCGCGGCGTCAACGCCACCGCCCCCGACCTGCTAGACCTGTGCTTCGCGCTCCAGGGCGAAGCCGGGATCCTGCCGTACTACTTCTACATGTGCGACATGATCCCCAACGCCGAACACTGGCGGGTACCGGTCTGGCACGCCCAGCAGCTCCAGCACGACATCATGGGCTACCTGCCCGGGTACGCCACCCCCCGGATCGTCTGCGACGTACCGTTCGTCGGCAAGCGCTGGGTGCACATGCTCACCGAGTACGACCGCGAGCGCGGCATCTCGTACTGGACGAAGAACTACCGCACCTCCATCGAGTCCGCCGACGCCGAGGCACTCAACAAGCGGTACGCCTACTACGACCCGATCGACACGCTGCCCGAATCCGGCCAGCAGTGGTGGACCCGGCACGACCTGTCCGCCTGATCCGGACAGACAATGCGGAAGGCCCCCGGGACTCTGGGGGGCCTTCCGCATTACCGAGGTCAGCGGGTGAAGGCGTCCCGCACGTCATGGCCGGCGTCCTTCACGTGCTCCCCCGCCTGCCGGGTACGCGCCTCCGTCTGCTGGGTGGCACCCTCGGCTTGGAGCCGCTCGTTGTCGGTCGCGTCGCCGAACTTCTCCTTCGCCGCGCCGGTCATCTCGTCGAGCTTGTTCTTGGCCTTGTCCGCGAAGCTCATATCGGCTCCTTCTGGTGATTGTCCAGCTCGGGGCTGCTATCGCCCGTAGCTAAGTAGTGCCCTTTTGGCGGTTGCCAGAAACCTTTGTCATGCGAGGTGGATCACCACGTGTATAGCGTCCTAGGAAGCTAGAGTTATGCTCGGATGGCGGCCGGTACGAGCGGGATCGTGGCTACGAGCGATACGCCGGATACCCGGTACGACGACGCCTGCCGGGTGTACCAATTACCTCGGAAAAGGAACGCGGCTGCGAGATGGCCCAGGAGGATCCAGCGTGACCGCACAGCCGGGCTTGGTGCCCGGGTCCCATCGGACCGCGGGCACCATGTTCGCCGCCCTGTACGGCGAGTTGGTACCGCACGCCTGGCGCAATCCCGATTCGGAGCTCGACGCCTACTCGCTGTTCTATCACCGGTCGATCGCCATGGGTTGGCTCGACGACAGGTCGGCCGGGGGCGGCGTGGAGGACCGCATGCTCCGCGCGCCTGGGCTGTGGGGGATGAACGACGCCGGGTGGGACCATCCCCTCGCTGATCCCGGGGCGGGATTGATCTCGTGGTTCCAGGTCGGAACCAGCGCGGTCGCTGACGATCGGCCGCTACCCGTGCAGCCCTTTCTGCGGTGTGCGTACGACGCGACAGCACGGGCCGGCACGCCGCACCTGTCTGCGGTCCAGGTCCTGCTGCCAGTCCAGGGGCTTGACCCCGCGTCGCGCCCGCCGTACGCGCCCATTCCGGCGATCCTGACGAAGCAGTGGTTCGCCGAGTGGGCCCCGGAAGCAAGGACCATGGTGGAGTTCAACATCAACAGCGGTCGGGATCCGTCGATCCCCGCTGCCGCCCAGCAGCTCACCGACCACCTTGGCCGCCTGATGCAGGACGTGTTCGTGTGCGAGTCCCACGACGTCGCTGGCCAAGAGGCCATCCTCCGCCCACCGTTCGACGACCGTTCCTGGAACGGCCCGCCTCTGCATGGCGTCGTGCTGCGCGGAGAGCTGGCCGAGTGGTCGTGTGACGCCATCGGGTGGCTGGCTGAGATCGTGGCCGACTCCACCGCCCGGCTCGGCGTCCGTTCACCACTGCTGCTCACCGTCACGCGAGCCCTCCCAACGCGCTGACCGGACCACCGACGCGGTGACTCGCGCGTTCAGGGTCCGCCGCACGCAGCGGAGGACATCGGCGAGCTGGCCAGGTCCGCCTGTTTCCCGAGGTCGGGCTCGGCATCCGTGTCGTCACCCGACTCTGGACGCCCACCGTCCGCACAAGATCGGATGCGGTGGGCGCTGTTCCCGCTCCGGTCCCCCAGCGGAAGCTCAGAGCGGCCCCGAGGCGGCTGAGCGATCGCTACGGACGGATGCGCAGGCGCACAGCCCGTAGAGCATCCTAGGATCCTTGACGAATGGGTATGGGGAAAGGTCGTGACGTTTGCGGTGCTGACGGTCGTCGCGCTGGTGGTGCCGACGGCCGGAATGGCGGTGCTCGCCGGACGGGGAGAAGGCCCGGGTGTGCCGCGGCATCAACAACCAGCCTGCCCGGGTGGCAGCTTGTCGGCGCTGATTCCCGACTGATCCTGATTAGGGTGTGAGGCGTGAGTCCGTCCCGCGTGTTCGAGGCTGAGAAGATCACCTTCCGGTACGGGAGGAAGGTTGCCCTGGAGCAGGTCAGCTTCGACCTCGGGGTGGGCGCCACGGTGCTGTTGGGCCGTAACGGCGCTGGGAAGAGCACTTTGATCGCCGCATTGGTGGGCGCGGCGCAGCCGGTGGGCGGCCGCGTGCTGCTGGACGGTCGCGTGGTAGGAGGTGGCAGCCGGCGCGGGCGGGGGGTTCTGCGGGATATCGGCTGGTTGCCGCAGTCGTTCGGGTTTCCTCCACAGATGAGTGTGGAGGAGTTCGTGGGCTATGCGGGCTGGCTCAAGGAGGTGCCGCGTGCCCGCCTCGCTGGGCGGGTGTCGGAGACGATCTCGCTGGTCGGTCTGAGTGACAAGGCCCGGCAGGCTCTTGGGACGCTGTCGGGGGGGCAGTTGCGCCGCGCGGGCCTGGCTGCGGCGGTGGTCGCGGAGCCCGCGGTACTGGTGTTGGACGAGCCGACAGCAGGGTTGGATCCCGAGCAGCGGGAGGAGTTCCACGACCTGGTCCGCACGCTGCGGACACGGACCGTGGTACTGGTCGCGACGCACCTGCTGGAAGATGTAGAGGCGTTGGCCCAACGGATCATGGTGCTTGATGACGGCCGTCTTCTGTGGTCGGGAACGCCGCAGGAGTTGATCGAACTGGCTGGTTCGGAGTCGGGCCTACAGGGCCTGCGTCGAGGGTTTCAGGCCGTGTTGGGCAGCGCCAGATGAGGATCCCGTACGCGCGGGGCAGTTTCCTGCGTAGCCCATTGGCGGTGGGTGTGCTGCTGGCGCTGGTGATCGCCACGCAGGGCGTGGCGCAGGCGGCTCTCAACGCCGAGGAATGGATCGGCAACTGGCGAACCACGAGCAGCAGCCTGCGGTACGCCAGCTTGTGGGGTGCCTGCGTCACTGCGGCGGCGGCCGCGTGGGCGGTCGCCACGCCGCGACGGAACCGGTACGCGCCGATGCTGACGACCGCGTCCCGTTCGGCCTGGCGTGTGTACGGGGCCGCGCTGACGGCGGTGGTCGGCGGCAGTCTTCTCGGCTATGTCGTCGTGGCCGCCTACGTAATATGGACCACCCAGCGCAGCGCCACGCACGGCACCATCAACGTCCTGGACATGCTGCCGGCAGCGGGATGGACGATGGCGGGTGCCGGGATCGGCGTCGTCGCCGGCCGGTTCCTGCCAGCCGTCGTGGCACCAGTGGCAGCGGCGACCGCCCCCTATCTGCTTCCGGCAGTCGGGATGTCCGTCGACCTCTCCACCGGCCGGGTCTTCTTCGGTGACCTGTTCGGCCTGGATGATTCGGCGCGCGACTATCTGCGTCCCCCGACCGAACTCCTGGTCAGCAAGACCGCGCTCTGGGTCTTACTCGGCGTGGCCGCGGTGGCCTGGGTCCTCAGGAGTAACCGGCTGGCGTACGCGCTGGTGCTGGCGGCCGGGTTCGCCGCCGCTGGCGCCTTCCTGGTCGCCGGCGCCCGCTACGACGTGCCCGAGGAGTACGCCATCAAGTGCCTCGGGGACAGCCCGCGCGTCTGCACCGACCGCGCGCACGACCACCTGCTCCCGCAGTACCACCGTCTGGTGCGACAGGGACTCGGACACATCGACGGGTTGTCGTTGACGGGGCGCACCGTCGTGCACAGCTCATCCCTCTTCCCCAACGCACAACGGTTCACCGAGACCGCAGCCGACCCAGGGCCGGGCCAGCTCATCATCGAGATCACCAAGGGCTACACGTCGCCCGCACACGAGATCGACCCGCGCGCCTTCGTGGCCAGGCTCGGAACCGGGCTGTTCTTCACGCCGTGCCTCACCGCGCCACCGCAGAACGCCGCGTCGCTCGATGACGCCAGGATCCGGTCGATGATGCTCTACGGCTGGTGGCTGCGGCACCACAACCTGCCGACCGACGGGTCGAACTACACCGGTGAGATCAACATCAACTACGCGACAGCCGAGAACGCGGCGCTCGCCACCCGGACCCAGGCGTTCACTGCGATGTCCGACGCCGACCGGGCAGCGTGGTTCCGCCGTAACGGACCGACGGTGCTCACCTGCGGGGACGGAGCGGACCGCTGAGACTGTTCCTGCTGCGCGCCCACGTCAAGGCGCACGGTGTCACCGGGCGCGCCATCGTCGCGTACCTGCTTGTCTGGCTCGGCATCGCCCTCACGGCCCGGTACCGGCTGTCCACCTTCGGGGTGAACTTCGCCCCCACCGGCAGCTCCCCCCTGGACACGGTCGCGGTCCTGACCACCCTGATACCCGCCGGAGTGATCGCCCGCTGCCTGCACAGCCGCGTCGAGTCCCTCGAAGCCACGCGCTCGCGGCGACGCCAACCCGGACGCACCCTCTGGCTCGCCACGGTGTGCCTGCTCGCGGCCGCCAGCCCGATCGTGATCACTCCGATGCTCCAGGAACAGATCAACAGGACGGCCTTTGTGGCAGCGTGGACCGTCGTACTCGGCACCTACCTGCTGGCTGGGATCGTCATGCCAGCCCTCGCCGCATTCGCCGCCACCCTCATCGTGGTGATCGTGTTCAGCAGTCCAGGCGTGATCCCGTGGGAGCACAACGTCCTCTACAACGTGCAGCTCAGCGGCCTTACCACCGTGATCGGCGTCGCGCTGCTCAGCAGCACAGTCCTCGCCGCCGCACTGGTCAGGAGAACCGACCCCCTCACCAACCACGGCGTGCCGTCCTGACTCCCGGCCAGGGACGGACGCCCGAGGGGGACGGACCGCCGGGTACGACACGGGTCGCGTCGGAACGGTCACCCATGGTAGACCGGCAGGATGATCCAGACCGGTGGAAACGAGCTGTCAGCAGCGGTGCCCGGCACGGACGGGCACCTGCACCCCCCGGTGGAGCCGTACGCCACACACCGGATCACGGTCGGCGGCGGTCACGACCTGTACGTGGAGGAGGTCGGTCGGCCGGATGGCGTACCGGCGGTCTTCCTGCACGGCGGCCCGGGCGGCGGTCTGGTGCCGGCGGCACGTCGGTTCTTCGACCCCGGCCGGTACCGGGTCGTCCTGTTCGACCAGCGCGGCGCGGGACGGAGCACCCCGTTCGGCAGCCTGGTGGAGAACACCACCTGGCACCTCGTCGACGACATGGAGGTGATCCGCCGACGGCTGGGGATCGGATCGTGGCTGGTCTTCGGCGGGTCCTGGGGCACCACCCTCGGTCTGGCCTACGCGCAGGCACATCCGGAGCGGGTCACCGGCCTGATCCTGCGCGGCATCCTCCTGATGCGGCGCAGCGAACGGGAGTGGTTCTACCAGCGCGGCCTGCACCATCTGCAACCGGACGAGTGGGACCGTTTCACGGCCCCGATCCCCCAGGCCGAACGCCACGACATCCTGGCCGCGTACCACCGACGGCTGCACGGACCGGACACCGCCGAGGCGCGCGCCTGCGCGGCGGCGTGGGGCCGCTGGGAGGCGGTGAACTCGGCACTGCAGGTGGATCCCGAACTGCTCGCGCACCTGACCGGGGACGAGCAGGCCCTGCCGATCGCCCGGATCCTGTCGCACTACGGGGTGCACGGCGGTTTCCTCGACAGTGACACGCAGCTCCTCGACGGCGTGGACCGCATCCGGCACCTGCCGGCCGTGCTGATCCAGGGCCGCTACGACCTCTGCTGTCCGGCAATCAACGCGTACGACCTGGCGCGGCGGTGGCCGGAGGCAGAACTGCGGGTGGTGCCGGACGCCGGCCACTCCGCCCGGGAGCCGGGCATAGCCCGGGAACTGATCCGGGCGACCGACCGGTTCGCCGACCTGCTGTCGGCGCCACCCGCCGGCCGGGGATGACGACCCGACGACCGGTACTACTGTTGCGCACCATGTCCGACGCCTCGTTCCTCGAAAAAACCCGGGACTCCTACGACGCCATGGCCGTCGAGTACGCCGACCTGCTGCACGACGAGATGCAGCGCCGACCCCTCGACCGGGCGCTGCTGGCCGCCTTCGCCGAGCGGGTACGCGCCGGTGGGTCCGGTCCGGTCGCCGATGTCGGCTGTGGACCGGGCCGCGTGACGATCCTGCTGCACCGGCTCGGGTTGGACGCGTTCGGCATCGACCTGTCGCCCGCGATGGTCGCGCTGGCGAGGCGGACGTACCCGCGGCTGCGCTTCGAGGTGGGCTCCATGCTCGACCTGGAGCTGCCGGACGCCTCCCTCGGTGGGCTGCTCGCCTACTACTCGATCATCCACGTGCCCTGGTCCCGGCGGCCGGAGGTGCTGGCCGAGTTCCACCGGGTACTCGCACCGGGCGGGCAGCTGATGCTGGTCTTCCAGGTCGGTGACGAGATCCTGCACCGGGACGAGATCCTCGGCAAGCCGGTCGACCTGCACTTTCACCGGCAGCGGCCCGACGAGGTGGCGGAGCTGCTGCGCGGGGCCGGCTTCGACCTGTGGGCCACGGTCGTCAAGGAGCCCGAGGACACCGAGAAGACCCCGCAGGGCATCCTGATCGCCAGCAAGCCGGTCGAACCGACCGGACCGGTCAGCGGGTGACCTCGTCGAGCAGTTCGAGCAGGTGCCGGTAGGGCTGCCCGGTCGCCCGGGCCAGCCCGATCTCGCAGGTACGGTTCGCCGAGGCGTACGCGTCGTGCGAACCGGCCGCGACCGACCGGGCCTCCTCCCGGGTCGCGGCGGCGGTCAACTCGGGGTGTAGCAGGCCCCGGTCCCCGGCGAACCCGCAGCACTGCCAGCCGTCCGGCACCACCACCTCGTCGGCGACCGCGCGGGCCACCGTGAGCAGCGCGTCGTTGATCCCCAACCGGGTGGACGAGCAGGTCGGGTGCAGGGCCAGCGAGCCGAACCGGCGACGCACGGTCAGCCGGGGCAGCAGGTCGGTCGCGGCGTACGCCACCGCGTCGCGTACCGGCAGGTCGGACCCGGTCACGGCGAGCAGCCGGTCGAATCCCTCGGTGCAGGAGGCGGCATCGGTGACCACGGTCAGCTCACCGTCCCGGGTGGCCTCGCGCAGCGCCGGCAGCACCCGGTCCCGCATGGTCGCGTACCCGCCGGTGAGGCCCTTGGAGGACCAGGGAGTGCCGCAGCACAGGTCGGCGACGCCGTCCGGGACGAGCAGGCGCACCCCGGCCCGGTCGGCCAGGGCGAGCAGGGCACCGGTCACGCCCGCCCCGCCGTCGGCGGAGGCGAACATGGTGTTCAGGCAGGAAGGGACGTACACCGCGTGCGGGGCGTCGACGTGCCGGGGCCGGCGTACGGTGCCGCCACCGGGCAGGTCGCGTTGCCACTGCGGGATCCGCTCGGCGCCGAGCACGGCCCGCCCGGCGCGGGTGGCCGTCTCGGGCAGCCCGGGTGGCAGGGCGCCGGCCAGGTCGAGGCCGCGGGCGAGGACCCGGGTGGTGCTCCCCCACCGTCGGGCGGCGGCCCGCCACCCGGCCTGCGCGGCGCCGCCCTGCCGTTCGCCGCGCAACCGTTTGACGAGGTCACCGGTGTCGATCAGGACGGGGCAGGCGGTCGCGCACATGCCGTCGACCGCGCAGGTGTCGACCACGTCGTAGTCCTGGTCGGCGCGCAACTGCCGGGCCAGGTCGGTGTTTCCGTCGGCTTCGGCGGCGGCCAGTTCCCGGCGCAGCACGATCCGCTGCCGGGGCGTGGTGGTCAGGTCGCGGCTGGGGCAGACCGGTTCGCAGTAGCCGCACTCGACGCAGCGGTCCACCTCCGGTTCGACCTGCGGCACCGTCTTGAGGTGGCGCAGGTGGATGGTGGGGTCGTCGGTGAGCAGTACCCCGGGGTTGAGCAGGCCGGCCGGGTCGCAGAGCTGTTTGATCTCGCGCATCACCGCGTGCAGTTCGGCGCCGAACTGCCGGCGGACGTAGGGCGCCATCACCCGGCCGGTGCCGTGTTCGGCCTTCAGCGTGCCGCCCCGGGCCAGCACCGCGTCGGCCATGTCCTCGGTGAAGGCCGCGTACCGGTCGGGCGGTTCACCGTGCTCGAACCGCTCGGTGAGCATGAAGTGCAGGTTGCCGTCCTTGGCGTGGCCGAAGATGACGTTGTCGGTGTAGCCGTACCGGTCGAACAGCGCGGTCAGCTCGACGCAGGTGTCGGCGAGCGCGGCCACCGGTACGGCGACGTCCTCCAGCAGAGCGGTGGTGCCGGAGGGGCGGGCACCGGCGACGGTGGCGTAGAGCCCCTTGCGGATGTGCCAGAGCGCGGCGCGGGCGGCGGGTTCGCCGCTGAGCCGGGCCGGGCCGGCCAGCGGCAGTCCGGCGAGGAGGTCACCGGCGGCGTGTACCCGGTCGGCCAGTGCGTCGGGGTCGCTCTCCTGCCATTCCATCAGCAGCGCAGCGTGCTGCCGGACGGGCAGGTCACGCAGGGTCCGGTCGGCCTGCGGGTCCAGTTGGGCCACCCGCAGCGCGACCGTGTCGAGCAGTTCGATGGCGGCCGGGCCGGCGGCGACCAGGTCCGGCATGGCGGCCATCGCCTGTTGGAGGGTGTCGAACAGCAGCAGGCCGGTGGCGGCGTGCGGGTGCACGGGTACGGTGCGGAAGGTGGCCTCGGCGACGAAGGCGAGGGTGCCCTCGCTGCCGACGACCAGGTGGGTGAGCAGGTCGGCGGGCGAGGTGAAGTCGAGGAACGCGTTGAGCCCGTAGCCCATGGTGTTCTTCATGGCGTACTGGGCGCCGATCCGGCGTACCGAGTCGGGGTTGCCACGGACCCGGTCGCGCAGCCGGATCAGGCCGGCGTGCAGGTCGGGTTCGGTGGCGCGCAGGCGGTCGTCGGCGTCCGGGGCGCCGGTGTCGATGACCGTGCCGCTGGGCAGGACCAGGACCAGGGATTCGATGGTGCGGTAGGTGTTGAACTCGGTGCCGCAGGTCATGCCGCTGGAGTTGTTGGCGACCACGCCACCGACGGTGCAGGCCGACTCGCTGGCCGGGTCGGGGCCGAGTTTGCGGCCGTACCGCGCGAGCCGGTTGTTGACCTGACGCAGGGTGACCCCGGGCTGTACCCGGACCCGCTGGCCGTCGTCGAGCACGGTCAGGTCCCGGAAGTACCGGCGGGTGTCCACCAGGATCTGGTCGGTGACGGCCTGGCCGCTGAGGCTGGTGCCGCCGGAGCGGAAGGTCAGCGGTACCCCGGCGGTCCGGCTGGCCCGCAGTAGTCCGGCGACCTGGTCGATGCTGGTCGGGGTGAGTACGGCCTGCGGGTGCAGCAGGTAGTGCGAGGCGTCGTGGGCGTAACGGAGCCGGTCGACGGCCCGGGTGTGGACCCCGCCAGGGATGGCCGCCGCGAACGGGGCGAGCACCGGGTCGACGGTTCGTTGATCGGTACGACTCACGCGGCTCCCTCTCCCGGCGGACCAGAGGGCAGTTTAGGTCAAGACCGTTTTTGTCGTCGACGAGTGTCCGTGCATCGACGCCGGCACGCTCACCGGGGCGCGCGGTGGTCAGTACCGGGCCGCCGGTCCGGTCCGACAGGTCACCGAGTCCACGTCGGCGTAGCCGCCGTCGGCGCCGATGTCCTGCACCCACAGCCCGGCGAAGGCCCCGGCGCCGCCGGCCCCGGCGGGCCGGTCGGCGAGGATCGAGGCGTCGAGGACCGGTGGCAGGTCCCGCCACCCGTCGCCCAGGTCGCAACCGAAACGCAGGACCGGTCCGGCGAACCGGATCCGCAGGCCGATCCGGGCCCGTTCCCCCAGCCGGACGGTCGCCTCCGGGTGCGGGACCAGCCGGCCGGAGGCGCAGCTGAGCACCTCCAGTATTCGGTCCCCGGCGTCGGTCGCGGTGACGTACGCGTAGTGCCAGTTACGGCTGTCGTGGTACCCGGTGACCCCGGCGAGTTGCCGGTACGTGGCCGGCCGGAACTCCAGTACGGCGGTGAGCAGGAAGTTCGGGTCGGTGACCGGGCGGGCGACGAGGCTGGGCCGATGCCGACCGGCGGGTGACTGGCCGCCGGCGATGCGCAGGTGGGACCGGCGGGCGGTGAGACTGACCCAGTCCGGGGTGGCCGGCCGGCGCAGGGTGGACCACATCGGGCCGAGGGTGGGTGCGTCGAAGTCGTCGACCTCCGGTTCGACCGACCCGGACGGCAGGTCCGGGGCCGGTGCCGTGCCGACTGGCCCGCCGCCGTTGACGCGGGGCCAACCGTCGACGGTCCACCGCACCGGTTGCAGGGCTGCCTCCCGGCCGGGCGCACCGGCGCCGGGCGCCGGGTCCGGGCGGCCGGCGGGGTACGCCAGGTACCACCGGTCGTCCGGGGTGGCGACCAGACTGCCGTGCCCGGCCCGGGACGCCGGCAGCCCGGGACGGGTGACCGCGGTAAGCAGCGGTCCGGCCGGATCCAGCCGGTACGGGCCGAGCAGGTCCCGGGACCGGGCCACGCTCACCCGGGGCGTACCGTCCGCCCGGCTCCCGCCGGTGACCAGGTAGTGCCAGTTTCCGCGGCGGTACAGGCGTGGGCCGCCGGTGGTCCCGGCGGTTCCCCGCAGGATCAGCCGGACCGGGCCGATGGCCCGCCCGGCGGTCCGGTCGTAGCGCTGGATCTCGATGCCGGCGGTCCGGTCCCGGCCGGGCCGCCAGTCGGCGTGCACGGCCAGCAGCCAGGTGCTGCCGTCGTCGTCGTGGAACAGCGACGGGTCGGCGCCGTGGGCGTGCACCGGGACCGGGTCGGACCAGGGGCCGGTGATCCACGGGGCGGTGAGGACGTAGTTCTGCGGATCCCGGTACCCGCCGGCGACGCCGGGCAGGTGGGTGAAGGCCAGGTGGAACAGGTCGTCGGCCCAGGACAGGCAGGGTGACCGGACACCGGCGGAGTCCTCCACCCCGGTCAGGTCCAGCAGCCGGCGGTCGGTGAGGATGCCGCCGAGGGACCGCCAGTGCACCAGGTCCCGGGAGTGGTGCACCCGGACGCCCGGGTACCACTCGAAGGTCGGGGTGGCGAGGTAGTAGTCGGTGCCGACCCGCACGACCGACGGATCCGGGTAGAGGCCGGGCAGCACCGGCCCGGTGACCGGGGGCGGGACTGGGACTGCGGGCCGACCGGTGGTCCCGCGGAACATCGGACCTCCCCTCCTGTGCGACAGCGGGTCAGCAGCCGAACCCGGTCGTGGACCACCGTCCTCTCGGTCGTCCGGTCAGGCACCGGACGGGATCCGGCAGTTTTCGGGGGAAGTTTCGGACCAAATCAGCCTAAGGAGCCAGCCGGAGCACGGTCAAGAGGTGAACATCGATGGATTGGTCCGGTGGCGTGACACGGCCGCCATGGCCACCCGGATGCTGCTCACCCTGATCAACGGCGAGGAACTCGGCAGCGACCGCCTGGCGCTGGCCACCCCGCTGATCGTGAGGGCCCGCCGAACCCGGCCACCGCCGGGCCGGTGTCGGCACCCGCTGCTAACGTGCCGCCGCTGGATCCAGTCCGACCGGAGGTACCCGTGGCCATCTACTCCCATCTGTCGACGTTCGCCGGGCTGCCGGTGACGCCCTTCACCCCGGGCGGCGCCCTGCCGGACGACCCGGCGGCGGTGGCCTGGCGGTTGGAGGTGGACGACTTCGACGCCCCGCCGGAGGAGTTCGCCGAACTGTTCGCGGCGTTCCTGGAGCAGGTCCCGGCGCACACCGTGCGGGCACTGGTCATCGGCGAGTGGGGCACCGCGTACGAGCAGCCCCCGCCCGTCGAGCTCCTGGCCCGGGCCGCCGGTCGGCTCACCGGGCTACGCGCGGTCTTCCTCGCCGACCTCGTCGGTGAGCAGTGCGAGATCTCCTGGATCAACCAGGACGACGTCACCCCGCTGCTGACCGCGTACCCGCAGCTGGGGGTGCTGCGGATACGCGGCGCGCAGGGCCTCCGGCTGGAGCCGCTGCGGCACGACGGGTTGCGGGAACTGGCCGTCGAGTCCGGTGGCCTGCCCGCAGGGGTGGTCCGCGCCATCGGCGGCTGTGACCTGCCCGCGCTGACCCACCTGGAACTCTGGCTCGGGGTCGACGACTACGGCGGAGACGTCACCGTCGACGACCTGGCCGGCATCCTGGACGGTCAGGGCCTGCCGGCGCTGCGCTACCTGGGGCTACGCAACGCCACGATCGCCGACTCGGTCGCGGCGGCGGTCGGCGCGGCCCCGGTGGTACCCCGACTGGCCGTGCTCGACCTGTCGATGGGGACCCTCACCGACGACGGCGCCGCCGCGCTGCTGGCCGGGCAGCCGCTGACCCATCTGGACCGGCTGGACCTGCACCACCACTTCCTCTCGCCCGAGCAGGGCCAGCGGATCACCGGTCAGCTGCCGGGCGTCGAGGTGGACCTGTCCGAGGCCCAGGTGCCGCACAGCTACGACGGCAGGTCGTACCGGTACACGGCCGTCGCCGAGTAGCCGGTGCGGGTACCGGCGCCGGCTCAGGGCTGGAACCGGTACCCCATCCCCGGTTCGGTGATCAGGTGGCGCGGACGGGCGGGGTCGTCCTCCAGTTTGCGGCGGAGCTGAGCCATGTACTGACGCAGGTAGTTGGTCTCGTTCTGGTATTCCGGCCCCCACACGTCGTGCAGGAGCTGGCGTTGGCTGACGAGTTTGCCGGGATGCCGGAGCAGCTTCTCCAGCACACCCCACTGGGTGGGGGTGAGCCGGACGTCGGTGCCGTCGTCGCGGGTGACCATCCGGGCGGCCAGGTCGACGGTGTGCCGGCCGACCCGCGCGGTCGCGGTGCCGGCGTCGGCGGTGGCACCGAGGCGTCGGCTGACCGCGCGGATCCGGGCGAGCAGCTCGTCGATACCGAAGGGCTTGGTGACGTAGTCGTCCGCCCCGGCGTCGAGGGCGGTGACCTTGTCCGCGCTGCCGGCCCGGCCGGAGAGCACGATGATCGGTACGCCGGTCCAGCCACGTAGTCCCCGGATGACCTCGATGCCGTCGAGGTCGGGCAGGCCGAGGTCGAGCACGATCAGGTCCGGTGGGTGGCTGGCGGCCATCCGGAGCGCGGCGGTGCCGGTGTCGGCGATGTCGACGTCGTAGCGGCGGGCCCGCAGGTTGATCCGCAGGGCACGCAGGATCTGCGGTTCGTCGTCGACGACCAGGATGCGGGTCATTCGTGCGGCCCTTCCGACATGCCGGCGGTGGCGGCGGGAAGCCGCAGCACCATGGTCAGCCCCCCGCCGGGGGTGGTCTCGGGTGTGATGGTTCCGCCCATGGCTTCGGCGAGGCCACGGGAGAGGGCCAGGCCGAGGCCGACGCCGGTCTGGTTGTCCCGGTCGCCGAGCCGCTGGAACGGCAGGAAGACATGCTCCCACTGGTCCTGCGGGATGCCGGGGCCGGTGTCGATGACCCGCAGTTCCACGGATCCCGCGTGCGCGCTGGCCGTGATGGTGGGCGGCTGACCGGGCGGGCTGTGTCGCAGCGCGTTGGCGACGATGTTGACCAGGACCCGTTCCAGCAGCCCGGGGTCGGCGAGCGCGGCGGGTAGGTGGGCGGGAATATCGGTGGGGACGTCGGCTGCCGGCGGGCCGAGTTCGTCCAGGGCCCGGGGCACCACGTCCTCCAGCCCGACGGCGGTGGTACGGATACCGAGGGCGCCGGCCTGCAACCGGCTCATGTCGAGCAGATTGGCCACGAGCCGGGCCAGCCGGTCGAGGGACTCCTCGGCCGTGGCGAGCAGCTCGGCGCGGTCCTCGGCGTCGAATTCGACATCCGGGCTGCGCAGGCTGGTGACCGCCGCCTTCGCGGAGGCGAGCGGGGTACGCAGGTCATGGCTGACCGCGGCGAGCAACGCGGTACGCATCCGGTCGGCCTCGGCGAGGGGCCGGGCGGTGGCGGCCTCCTCGGCGAGGCGTTCCTGCCGCAGGGCGACCGCGGCCTGGGCGGCGAAGGCCTCGACGATACGCCGGTCGGCGGCCTCCAGGCGTCGTCCGGACAGGACGACGGTGAGCCGGTCGTCGACCGGTACCGCCGTCTCCCCCGCGCTCGGGCTGCCCGCCGGTGCCTCACCGACGCTGGCCACGACCCGCCACGCCGTCTCCTCCCGGTCCCGGGCGGGCCGGCCGTGTGCCTCGGCGGCCAACTCCAGGACACTGACCGCCCGCAACGCGAAGGTCTCCCGCAGCCGGTCCAGCAGCGCCGGCAGGGGCCGTTCGCCGCGCAGCACGCTGCCGGCGACGGTCGCCAGGGTCTGCGCGTCGGCTGCGGCCCGGGCCGCTTCCCTGGTACGTCGGGCGGCGACGTCGACGACCCAGCTGACCGCGACCGCGACGGCCACGAACACGGCGAGGGCGAGCAGGTTGTCGACCTCGGCGATGGTCAGCGTGCGGTAGGGCGGGGTGAAGAACCAGTTCAGCAGCAGCGAGCCGCCGAGCGCGGCGGCCAGCGCCGGCCACAGGCCACCGACCAGGGCGACACCGACGACCCCGACGAGAAAGAGCAGGATGTCGTTGGTCAGGGTGAGGTCCGGCAGCGCCCGCAGCAGCAGGGTCAGCGCCGGCATGCCGAGCCCGGCCAGCGCGAAACCGAGCAGCCGGCGCCGCCGCGACAGTGCCGCCGGCACGGCGGCGCCCCGCCGCCCCCGCCCCGCCTCGGGGTGGGTGACCAGGTGGACGTCGATCGGTCCGGACAGGGCGGTGGTGGTCACACCGACGCCCCGGGAGAACAGCTGCGCGACCCGGCCCCGCCGGCTGGCGCCCAGGACCAGCTGGGTGGCGTTCACGCCGCGGGCGAAGTCGAGCAGCGCGGCCGGGATGTCGGTGCCGAGCACCTGGTGGTACGTGCCGCCGAGACTCTCCACCAGGATCCGTTGCCGGGCCAGCCGGGCGGGGTCGGCGCCGGCCAGGCCGTCGCTGCGCGCCACGTGTACGGCCAGCAGGTCGGCGCCCTTGCTGCGGGCGGCGATCCGGGCCGCCCGCCGGATCAGGGGCTCCCCCTCGGGACCGCCGGTGAGCGCGACGACGACCCGTTCCCGGGCTTCCCAGGTGTCGGAGATGCCCTGTTGGCTGCGGTACCGGTCGAGCTGGTCGTCGACGGTGTCGGCGAGCCAGAGCAGGGCGAGCTCCCGCAGGGCGGTGAGGTTGCCGACCCGGAAGTAGTTGCCGAGGGCGGCGTCGATCCGGTCCGGGCGGTAGATGTTGCCGTGCGCCATCCGCCGGCGCAGTGCCTCGGGCGTCATGTCGACCAGTTCGACCTGCTCGGCCGCGCGGACGATGGCGTCGGGCACGGTCTCCCGCTGGGTGGTACCGGTGATCTGGGCGACGACGTCGTTGAGTGACTCCAGGTGCTGGATGTTGACTGTGGAGAGCACGGTGATCCCGGCGTCGAGAAGCTCCTGGATGTCCTGCCAGCGCTTGTCGTGCCGGGAGCCGGGCACGTTGGTGTGGGCCAGCTCGTCGACCACGGCGACCTCGGGGCGGCGGTGCAGGACAGCGTCGAGGTCCAGCTCGGTGAGGTCGGTGCCGCGGTAGGCGATGGTGCGGCGGGGCACCTGCTCCAGGTCGCCGACCATGGCCGCCGTGTGCGGACGGCCGTGGGTCTCGACCAGGCCGATCACCACGTCGGTGCCGCGCTCGGCGCGGCGCTGGGCCTCCTCCAGCATGGCGTAGGTCTTGCCGACACCGGGGGCGGCACCCAGGTAGATACGGAGCTCACCTCGTGGCACGCCGACCATCCTTCCTGGTGGGGTTCGCACCTGGGTGGGTTCAGCGGACGGGGAACCGCTCGTCGAGGGCGAGGTTCAGGGCGAGCACGTTCACGGCCGGGGCACCCAGGAAGCCGAGCGTCCGGCCGGTGGTGTGCGCCGCGACCAGCCGGCGGACCGCCGCCGGGTCGGCGCCGCGTTCCCGCGCCACCCGGGCGACCTGGATCTCCGCGTACCCGGGACTGATGTGCGGGTCGAGGCCGCTGCCACTGGCGGTGACCGCGTCGGCGGGCACGGCGGGGGTGTCCGGGGCGTCGCCGCGGACCGGGGTGATCAGGCCGCCGGCCGCGACGTAGTCCTCGCCGGGCTGCGCCACCTCCACCGGCACCCCCTGCCAGGTGGTGACGAACGGTGTGGCGGGGGCGGTCTGGTTGACGCTCACCACCCGGGAGACCGGACCGGTGAGACCGTCGGCGCGGAACACCGCCAGCACGGCGCCGACCCCGTCGGCGGTGCAGTACGGGCGCCGGCCGTCGACGCCGTTGAGGTCCCCGACCGCCCGGCTGCGGGCGCAGACCCGGGTGAGCAGGCTCGGGGTCGACCGGGCCGGGTCGGCGGCGATGGTGTCGACCACGCTCTCCGGGCCGAGATTGCTGGCGCCGGTGGCGGTGGGGTCGTAGCCGTCACCGGCGGCCGAGGGGCGGGACTGGAAGTAGCGCGGGACGGGGTTGCCGTCGGCGTCGGTGAAGGACTGGCCGATCAGGGTGCTGCCGACGGTCCTGCCGTCGACCTCGACCAGGGATCCGTCGGCCCGGTCGGCGAGGCCGGGGATCCGGCCGGCCGCGACCAGGGCGAGCGGGTAGGCGACGCCGAGCAGCACGGTGAGGACGAGCAGGGCGCGCAGGGCGGCCAGGTGTGCGGAGAGCCAACTGGGTAGACGCATCATGAGATCCCTGGGATGTGCCGGATGAGCAGGTCGATGAGCGTGATGCCGACGAACGGCGCCACGATCCCGCCGAGGCCGTAGCGCAGCAGGTTGCGGCTGAGCAACTGCGACGCCGACGCGGGCCGGTAGCGCACGCCGCGCAGCGCGAGGGGGATCAGCGCGACGATGACGACCGCGTTGAAGATGACCGCCGACAGGATGGCCGACTCGGGGCTGGACAGCCGCATGATGTTGAGCGCGTCCAGGCCCGGGTAGATGCCGGCGAACATGGCGGGGATGATCGCGAAGTACTTGGCGATGTCGTTGGCGATGGAGAAGGTGGTCAGCGCGCCCCGGGTGATGAGCAACTGCTTGCCGATCTCCACGATGTCGATGAGCTTGGTCGGGTCGGAGTCGAGGTCGACCATGTTGCCGGCCTCCTTGGCGGCCGACGTGCCGGTGTTCATGGCGACACCGACGTCGGCCTGGGCGAGGGCGGGTGCGTCGTTGGTGCCGTCGCCGGTCATCGCGACCAGCCGACCGCCCTCCTGTTCCTTCCTGATCAGGGCGAGCTTGTCCTCGGGGGTGGCCTCGGCGAGGAAGTCGTCCACCCCGGCCTCGTCGGCGATCGCCTGCGCGGTCCGCGGGTTGTCACCGGTGATCATCACCGTGCGGATGCCCATCCGGCGCATCTCGTCGAACCGTTCCCGCATGCCGGACTTGACGACGTCCTTGAGGTGGATAACCCCGAGGGCGCGGGCGGGCTCCCCGTCAACGTGCTCGGCGACGACGAGGGGCGTGCCGCCCGCGCCGCTGATCTCGTCGACGATCCGGCCGACCTGATCGGTGGGGTGACCGCCGTGGTCGCGTACCCATTTCATCACCGCCGTGGCGGCGCCCTTGCGGATGCGGCGTACCCCGCCGTCGGTGCTTGCGGCACCGAGGTCGACGCCGCTCATCCGGGTCTGGGCGGTGAACGGCACGAAGGTGGCGTGCGGGATCAGGCCGGGCTCGCATTCACGCAGCCCGAACCCGGCCCTGGCGAGGACCACGATCGAACGGCCCTCGGGGGTCTCGTCGGCGAGGCTGGACAGCTGCGCCACGTCCGCGATCCGGGCCACGTCGACCCCCTCGACCGGGAGGAACTGCGCGGCCTGCCGGTTGCCCAGGGTGATCGTGCCGGTCTTGTCCAGCAGCAGCGTGTTGACGTCACCGGCGGCCTCCACCGCCCGTCCGCTCATCGCCAGGACGTTGCGTTGCACCAGCCGGTCCATGCCGGCGATGCCGATCGCGGACAACAGCGCGCCGATCGTGGTCGGGATCAGGCAGACCAGCAGGGCCACCAGCACCACGCCGGTGACACCCGTGTCGGTGATCGCCCCGGTGTCCGGCGCGGCCCCCTGGTAGCCCTTCGAGAAGATCGCCAGCGGCTGGAGCGTCACCACGGCCAGCAGGAAGATGATGGTCAGCGCGGCGAGCAGGATGTTCAGCGCGATCTCGTTCGGGGTCTTCTGCCGGTTGGCGCCCTCGACCAGGGCGATCATGCGGTCGATGAAGCTCTCCCCCGGTTTCTGGGTGATCCGGACGATGATCCGGTCCGACAGCACCCGGGTGCCGCCGGTGACGGCGCTGCGGTCACCGCCGGACTCCCGGATCACCGGCGCCGATTCACCGGTGATGGCCGACTCGTCCACGCTGGCGATGCCTTCGACGACATCCCCGTCACCGGGAATGATGCCCCCGGCCTCGACCAGGACGATGTCACCCTGCCGCAGTTGCGGCGCCGGCACCGCCTCGTCCCGGTGGCTGTCGGCGGCGGCACCGGGTGTCCAGCCGGGTAGCCGGGTGGCGATGGTGTCCTGCTTGGCCTGTCGCAGGGTCGCGGCCTGGGCCTTGCCCCGGCCCTCGGCGATCGCCTCCGCCAGGTTGGCGAAGAGCACGGTCAGCCACAGCCAGACCGTGATGGCCCAGGCGAACACCGACGGGTCGGCCACCGCGAGCACGGTGGTGTACGCCGCGCCGATCTCGACGATCAGCAGCACCGGGTTGCGCCACAGGGTGCGCGGGTCGAGCTTGCCCAGCGCGTCGGGCAGCGACCTGATCAACTGCCCCGGGTCGAGCAGGCCCCCGCCCGGGCGGTCACCCCGGGTGGTCGGGGGGCCGGCGGTGGGCACGGCGGTGCCGCGCGGTGTCGGAATGGTGGTGGTCATGTCCTTGTCTCCCAGGGTGGTCACAGCGCCTCCGCGAGGGGGCCGAGCGCGAGGGCGGGCAGGAAGGTCAGCGCGACAAGGACCACCGTGACGCCGACGACCATGCCGACGAACAGGGGCCGGTGGGTCGGCAGCGTGCCCTCGGAGGCGGGTACCGGCTGCTGACGGGCCAGCGAGCCGGCCAGCGCGAGCACGAAGATGATCGGTAGGAACCGGCCCAGCAGCATGCACAGCCCCAGGGCGGTGTTCCACCACGGGGTGTTCACCGTGATGCCGGCGAACGCCGATCCGTTGTTGTTGCTGGCCGAGGTAAACGCGTAGAGCACTTCGGACAGGCCGTGTGGGCCGGTGTTCAGGGCGGTGGCGTTGTTGCCGGTGGCGAAGGCCGTGGCCGTGCCGACCAGCACGAGCGCCGGGGTGACCAGGAAGTACAGCGCGGCGAACCTGATCTCCCGGGAGCCGATCTTCTTGCCGACGTACTCGGGGGTGCGGCCGACCATCAGACCGGCGACGAACACCGTGATCACGGCGAGGACCAGCATGCCGTAGAGACCCGAACCGACGCCGCCGGGCGCCACCTCGCCGAGCATCATGTTGCCCAGGGTCATCATGCCGCCCAGTGCGGTGTACGAGTCGTGGAACGAGTTCACCGCGCCGGTGGAGGTCAACGTGGTGGCAGCGGCGAAGGTGGCCGAGTTCGACACGTCGAAGCGGACCTCCTTGCCCTCCAGGGCGGCGCCGACGGCCTGCGGGACGGTACCGTCGCCGGCCAGCTCGAAGCCGTTGGTCAGCGTGATGCTGGCGACCGCCAGGATGGCCATCACCGCAGCGATCGCGTGGCCCTGCCGGTGCTGCCCGACCATCCGGCCGAACACCCGGGGCAGGCTGAACGGGATCAGCAGGATCAGGAAGACCTGCAGCCAGTTCGTCCACGCCGTCGGGTTCTCGTAGGGGTGGGCGCTGTTGGCGTTGTAGAAGCCGCCGCCGTTGGTGCCCAGTTCCTTGATCACTTCCTGGCTGGCCACCGGTCCGCCGGTGATCGTCCGGCTGCCGCCGGTCAGCGTCGTGACGTCGGTACCGGCGGAGAGGTTCTGCACCACACCGCCGGCCATCAGCACCAGCGCGCCGAGCACCGCGACCGGCAGCAGGATCCGCAGAATGATCCGGGTCAGATCGACCCAGAAGTTACCGAGGTCGCCGGTGCGGCTGCGGGCGAAGCCCCGGACCAGGGCCACCGCGACGGCGATACCCACGGCGGCGGAGACGAAGTTCTGCACCGCCAGCCCGGCCATCTGCACCAGGTGACCCATCGTCGACTCGCCCGAGTACCACTGCCAGTTGGTGTTCGTCACGAACGACACCGCGGTGTTCCACGCCCCGTGCGGGACCACCGGGTCGAACCCGAGCGAGAGCCACAGGTGGTCCTGCACCCGCTGGAGGCCGTACAGGAACAGCACCGACACGGCCGAGAAGGCCAGCACGCTACGGGCGTAGACACCCCAGGGCTGCCCGGCGGCCGGATCCGCACCGACCAGCCGGTAGACACCCCGCTCGAATCGCGAGTGCCGGTTGCCGGACACCACCCGGTACATGTGGTCACCGAACGGGCGGTGCACGGCGACCAGCGCCGCCACCAGGGACAGGACGACGATGGCACCGGCTGTCGTGGTACCCATCAGAAACGCTCCGGGAACAGCAGGGCGGCGACCATGAGCACGCCCAGCCCGGTCGCCAGCACCAGACCGACGGCGGTCACCGTTTCTCCACCGCCCGGACGACCAGGGTGAGCGCTGCGAACAGCGCCACCGTCACCAGTACGAACACCACGTCAGGCACAGCCGGCTCCTCGTTGCGGGACGGATCGCCACGGCCGCCGCGCGACCGTGCCGGGCCATTGCACCGCCGTGCCCGGGGCCGGCGACAGGGTCCATAACGCGACCTTGACGGTGCTGACGCGTTTCTTGACGCGGTTTTCACGCCGCCGACCGGCCGGGTGAAGCAGGTCACGGCGGGCGCCGCCGGATGGTCGGCGGCGCCCGCCGAGGATCAGGCGTACCCGTAGCCGAGCAGTGATTCCGTCCGGTGGCCCTCGCAGTTCGACTGGGGACTGACGAAGTGGTCACCGTTGGCCGGCACGTAGCAGCGGTAGAGCGGCACGGTGCCGGCCAGCTGGGTGGTGTGGACGTAGCCGACCGGGCCGAGCGGGAACTGGTTCTCGCAGTTGGCGTAGCGGGTGAGCATCGAGTGGTTGCCGACCTGGCACTCGAAGAGCAGCACCGTGCCGGCGGCCGGGTTGCGCAGCAGCCGCCAGGTGCCCTCCGGGGTGAAGCCCGCCGGGAGTTGCCGGCTGCTGGCCACGTGGCCGTACCCGTTGCGGACGGCCCGGGTCAGCACGGTGTAGGGCAGGTGCTCGAACCCGCAGGACAGTTGCGGCGGGTTCAGGTCGGTGCGGTTGGCCAGCGCCCAGGTGGCCCAGGCCGGCTTGGCCGACCCGTCGCTGCGGCGCAGCCCCAGTTGCAGTCCGCCCTCGGCCGGGTGGTCCTGCATCCGGTGGTACAGGTAACTCTCGATGTGTGGGGTGCCGAGGATGTTGCGGAAGCTCTGGCACAGGGCGCTGGCCTGGGCGGCCTCGCTGGAGCCGGTGCCGGAGTTGACGCCCTGTTCGGTGAGCTGCACCTGCCAGGCCGACGGGGTGCCCGGGAAGGTGGCGTGCAGCCAGCCGACCAGGACGCCGATGTTGCCGAAGGTGACCTTCGGGTAGTCGCGGGCCGTGAAGGTCGGGGAGAACAGGTCCGGCGGGTACGGGTGGAAGGCGACCCGCCAGGCCCGGCCGGCCGCGTTGGCGGCGACGCCCCGCAGCAGGGTCTGCCCGGAGAGCAGGGCCGAGTGGGCCGCCGGTTGGTCGTACGCCGGCCCGAAGTGGTGGTCGAGGGAGACGAGCACCTTGGCGGTGGCCTGCTCGGCGGTGATCCGGTCGTACGCGGCGTTGTAGTTGGCCGAGTAGATGCCGATCCACTGGTTGGTGTCGCAGGCCGTGCCCTGCCCGCAGCCGATGTCGAACCAGGCGTTGGCGTTGACCTCGTTGTGGATGACGAAGTCGGCGATCCGGCCGTTGCCCTGCATGCCGTTGTACCGCCAGGCGAGGAAGCCGGCGAAGCGGGCGTAGTCGGCCGGGTTGTCGGGCACGCAGAAGATCTCGTACCCGGGTCCCACGGGTGAGCAGGGTCGGGTGGTGCGGGCCCAGCCGGGTACGCCGTACACGATGGCGGTGACCACCAGGCCCCGGGCGGTCCAGTCCCGGATCGCCGTGTCGACCGCCGGCACGACCCAGAAGCACTGCCCGTCGTACTGCTGTTCGCCAGCGCCGCAGGGGGCGTACCGGCGGGTCGGTTGCCAGTCGGCCCAGACCAGGTTCATCGAGACGCCACCGGCGTTGTTACCGGCGATCTCGGTCGGGTTCGACCAGAAGTCGGGTTGGATGCCCTTGAGCCGGTAGTCGGAGCGGGTCGGGTAGGCCAGGGCCGTGGCGGCGGGGGCACCGTCGGTGGCGGTGTTGCCGGTGGCCGGTTGGTCGGGACGGACGGCGGTGGCCGGCGGTGGGGTGAGCCCGGCGACGGAGATGGTCAGGGCACTGACGACCGCGAGTGTGACGCGGCCGAGACCCATCCAGGATGTGAAGGACATTGATATATGCCATCCCGGTCTCCGCGGTCCGTCAACCGGCTGGACCTGGCGCCGGGCACGCCGCACCCATCCCACCCCCTACCCTAAACTTCCCTATCCACTGCTTACCCAGCTATTATTGGTGACGATGAAGGAAGAAATGTACTCGGTCGAGCAGGTGGCGGACCTGCTCGACCTCCACGTACGCACCGTGCGCGGCTACATCCGCACCGGCCGACTCAACGCAACCCGGATCGGCAAGCAGTACCGGATCACCCGCAGCGCCCTTGAGGCGCTGACCGGGCAGCGGCAGCCGCCAACCGCCCGGCCCGCCGGCATCGGCCTGGTGGAGGTGTCGAGCATCGTGCAGATCGACGGTGTCGACCGGGCCGCCGCCGACCGGTTGAGCACCCTGCTGCTGGCCGGATCGCAGACCACCGAGCAGCCCACCGAACCACTCCGCATCCAGACCATCCACGACGAGGAACGCCATCGCATGAAGATCGTGATCCTGGGCGGCGTCGCCGCCACCTCCGAACTGCTGCGCCTGGTCGAGGCGGTCCTCGACGGCGACAACGGCCTACTCACCCCGGGGGGCGACGGTGCCTGACGTGGTGGAGCACCGCGCCGGGGTACCGGTGCTGGTCTGCGACCCGGACGGTCCGCTGGTGGCCACCATGCAGGACGCGCTGGACCTGATCGGCGCGGCGTTCCTCGGCGCCGAGGTGGTGGCCGTACCGGCCGAGCGCCTGGACGAACGCTTCTTCTCCCTGGGCACCCAGTTCGCCGGGGAGATCATGCAGAAGTTCGTCAACTACCGGCTCCGCCTGGTCGTCATCGGTGACATATCCCGACACCTCACGGCCAGCGCAGCCCTGCGGGCCCTCGTCCACGAATCCAACCGGGCCGACCACGTGTGGTTCGTCCCCGACCTCGACGCCCTCGACGCCCGGTTGCGGGCCACAGCCTGACCCGGGCAGCTGCGCGCAGATCGGTGCCAGCGGGTAGCTGCCCGCGAGTGCGGAGGCACGCCACCACCTGCAGGGCGTCCTAGGACACTGGGTTCTGCTCCTGGCGGTGGGCTGGTCAACTGCGCCCCGGTACGGGTCAGTCCCGGGGCGCGCTCGCGTCGAGCACCGTGCCGTCTCGACCTGCTCGGGCCGGGCCGCCGGGTCGAGCGGTGACGGCCACGCGTTCCCCGGGCAGCCTGGGTACCGGCCCCTGACGAGGCAGCGGCCGGCCAGGGCTGCGGTCGGCCCGTGCCGGGCCCACCGCATCAGGCGGTCTCACCGGGATGAGCGGAGCCTGCTGAACAGGTTCCGCCAGCGTGGGGCAGGCGGCGTCGGGGCGGAGGCCGAGCCGGATGGCCTCGACAAGGGCTGCCCGCTGGACGCGCTCCACTCCTCGTCCGACACCACCATCAGCCGCCGACCGTCATACGGCCCGTACCCGCCGGCCCGGACCTGCTCCTGGAACGCCGCCAACGCGCTGTCCAACGGTTGCGCGTTTGAGGCCACCGGCGCGGCGTCACCTGCCCGGCGCACCAGCCGGTAGCCGGTTCGACTGTTCGACATACCCTCGTCCACCTCGCCGCGTTCGTTCTTCCGCCATATCCGTCCAGGTCATGGCGGATCGGAGGGCATTCGCCCTCGATCCCGGTCCGCCGCCACCCGTACCCCGTCAGGACGATCCCACCACCGGACCGGTCGACGACACCCGGCCGCGGAGGCGGTCGCCACCTCGTGGCGACGCGTCGTCCGCCTGCACGAAAGACCCACCCGTCCATATGTCGCCTGATCCACTGTCCCGGCCGTCAGGCACCGGGGCTGCCGCGATACTACTGGGCGACGCCATGATCATCGTCCGCCCACATGACGATATCTGGTTCCGCCCTGGAACGGTATGGGCGGCGGTCGTCCGAGCCGGGGCGGCGGAGCGTGAGCCACGCTCCGCCGCCAGGTACCCCCTGGTCAGTGGGCTGGAGCCGAGCCAGCAAGGGCCGGCTGTTGGATCGTCAACGGCGGTCCGGTTGATCCGAAGTGGACGGATCCGGTCGGCGGTCCCTCCACCGCCACGACGGTTCGTCCAGCGGCGCCATCCAGTCGAGGTGCCCGTCGACGCACACCAGGAAGATCGCGGGAGCCTGCCTGAAGTGCTCCGCGAGCTCGCGGATCTCTCCGTCGCGGTCCATGCTCCTGTCGGGGCGAACCGAGAACAGCACGGACGACACCGTCCCGGACGACCGGTGGCCGTCCGGGACCGGCGACTAGGCCGGGGTCGAGGCGGGCCGGATGACGGTGAACACCGCGCCCGCCGGGTCGGCGATCGCGGCGACCCGACCGGTCAGCACGTCACGTGGTGGCACCAGCAGTCGCCCGCCGAGTTGTTGGGCCTGCTCGGCCACCCCGTCCGGGTCGGTCACGGCGAAGTACACCATCCAACCGGCGGGTAGCAGGGTGTCCAGCGGCGCGGGCAGCGCCAGGCGGCCGGCGACCGGACGGCCGCCGGCCGTCAGCAGCGCGTACGAGTCGTCGGGGGCACCGGGCGGAACGCTGGCCTCCAGCGCCAGGGCGTCGGTGTAGAACCGTTCGACGTCACCGGGGACGGTTGTCATGTACTCGTACCAGCAGGGGCGACCGGGCCCGGGCACGACGGCGGTAGCGGCGGCGCGGAGACGGAAGTGCCCACCGAGCGGATCGTGTACGTCGTCGCCGTCGAGGCGGGCTCCGGCACGGACGGCGGCGGCGCGGACGGCCTCGGGATCGTCGACGGTGAAGACCGTCCACCAGCGTGCCGGGCCGGCACCGGAGTGCAGCTCGGCGGCGGGTTCCCCACCCGCGACCGCGGTGGTCCCGCTGGCCGACTCGGCGTACGTCCAGCCGAGCAGGGCAGCGTAGAAGGTGCGGGCGGCGTCGACATCGGCGGTGACGAGTGCGACGCCACCGGGTACCGCCGGTACGGAGGATGTGGTCACCTGAGCCTCCAGAGGGGACGGCGGGTCAGCCGTCAGGATGCCGTACCGCGACGTCGGCGGTGGCGGCGGGGGTGTCCCGCGCACTGTGTCCCTGACCGAGCAGGATGTCGAGCGGGATCGGGCGACCCAGGTGGTAGCCCTGGCCGGAGTCGACGCCGAGCCGGCGCAGGGCAGGCACCAGTGCGGCGCGTTCGACCGACTCGGCGACCGTCCGCATCCCCAGCCCGTGCGCGGCCCGCACGACCGCGTCGATGAGGACCGGATCTGCACCGCCCTGGTCGGCCTGCCGGACGAACTCACCCGCGATCTTGACCGTGCTGAACGGTAGGTGCTTGAGGTAGGCGAACGAGCCGAACCCGGCGCCGAAGTCGTCGAGGCTCAGCCGGCAGCCGGCGTCCCGCAGGGTGCCAGCCAGGTTGCGGACCGCCGCCACGTTGGTGATCGCGGCGGTCTCGGTGACCTCCAGGCCCAGCCGGGAGGCCTCCACACCGGCGGTGCGCAGGCGTTCCACCACCCAGTCACCGAACCCCGGTGACTCCATCGACCGGGCGGAGATGTTGACGTCGAAACGCATCCCGGCCGCCGAGGCCGACGGTGCGGCCAGCGCGGCGGTGGCGGTGGCCACCACCCAGCGGTCGAGTTCGCCGATGAGGTCGTCCCGTTCCACGGTGGGCAGGAAGTCTGCCGGTGACAGTGGCGGTTGCCGGCCGTCGCGCAACCGGATGAGCAGTTCGTAGCTGGCCACCTCGCCGGTCAGCAGGTCGATGATCGGCTGGGCGTCGAGCTGCATCCGGTGCTCGTCGAGGGCGTCCCGGACCCGGGCCACCACGTTGACCCGCTGCACCGCGTGCCGGTACTGCTCGGGTAGGTACAGCCGGGCCCGGTTGCGGCCGGCGTTCTTCGCCTCGTAGAGCGCGAGGTCGGCGTGGGCGAGTACGGTGTCGCGGGTGTCGCCCGGCTCCAGCGAGGCGGCCCCGATGCTCAGGGTGACCCGCAGCCCGGCACCGGCCAACGGCACGGGCGTGCGTACCGCGACGTTGCACAGGCTCTCGGCGACGGCGAGGGCGTCGTTGGCGGTGGCCTCGGGCAGTACGACGGCGAACTCGTCGCCGCCCAGCCGGCCCAGCACCGTGTCACGAGGCACATGGCGGACCAGCAGCCGGGCCAGGACGCGCAGCACGTCGTCGCCCACGGCGTGCCCGTGCACGTCGTTGATGTCCTTGAAGTTGTCGATGTCGATCAGCAGGAGCGCGCCGGACGGCTCGCCGGCGCAGGCGAGCAGGTCGTTGAGGCGCGCGAGCAGGGCGCGCCGGTTCGGCAGGTCGGTCAGCGGGTCGCGCTCGGCCAGATGGGTCAGTTCCTCCTGGACCCGCCGCATCTCGGTGATGTCATGGGCGGTGCCGAGGACCCGGACCGGGGCGCCGGAGGTGTCGGTGAAGACCTCGCCGTAGCACTCGAAGACGCGCAGCGTCGTACGGTCCGCGAGGTACATGCGGTGGGTGTAGGAGAACGGTCCGCCGGTACGTAACGCGCTGTCGAGGGTCTGCTCGATCATGGCGACATCGTCGGGGTGCAGCAGCTGCCGGTACGACGGATAGTCCAGTTCGGTACCGGGCGGGAAGCCGAACATCTGCAACAGCACGTCGGACCAGATGACCGCGTCGGTCGACATGTCCCACTCCCACGTGCCCACCTTGGCCAGCTGCTCGATGTGGGCCAGGCGCCACCGGTAGTTGCGACCACGGTCGCGTTCCTGGCGTTCGACGCTGACGTCGCGCAGTTCGTACAGGCGCAGCGGCTGACCGTCGTGGTCGAAGCCGTGACAGCGCACCTGCAACCATCTGGTGGCGCCGTCGGCGTCCGGCCAGGGCAGGTCGACGGCGGTGCCGTCGGGCTCCACCTGGGCCAGTGGCAGCTCGTCCGGCCGGACGCCGAGCCGCTGCGCGGCACCGTTCGACCAGAGGCACCGGCCGTCGGCGGCGAGCACGGTCATGGCGGTGGGGGCGACATCGGCCGCGACTGCCGGCAGGGTCCTCACCTGGTGGCCACCCCATCCCTTCACCGATCAGGGCATCCCGCAACGGCACCGACACGGTCATCCGGCTGCGACGCGGAGTCTACCCACGGGCGCGTCGGCACCGCTCACCCTGCGCCCGGGGACCGGCGCCACCGGTGACGGGGCGACGCTCGTCCGGGCACCACCCGGCTCCGCAGCGGGCTCAGTGCCGGTCGCCCCGCGCGGCGTCGGCCAGTGCCCTCCCGCTGGTGAACTTGATGCGCGGACGGCCGTGGGGCAACCCGGCGGCGACCTCGGCGGCGTCGATTCTTCGCCAGCCGTCCAGGGTGACCAGGCTCGGGCTCCTGTCGTGGAGGAAGGTGAGCGCACTGTCCCGATCGTGGTGGCGGGGCCTCAGGGTGCCATCGGTGATGTCAGCGACGATGGCCGAGGCGGTTTCGGTGGCGCACCGCTTGTTGGTACCGATCACTCCGGATGGTCCGCGTTTGGCCCACCCGGCCACGTAGACGCGCGGGGCGACCCGCCCGCCGGTGTTGGCGACGCGTCCGTGGACGTCGTCGAACGGTACGCCGGGGATGGCGCTGCCACCGAAGCCCACGGCGTGGACGACGAAGCCGCAGTCGATCCGTTCGTGACGGGTGGTCGGGCGGGCACGTCCGTCGACGATCTCGTTGTGGACCAGATCGAGGGCTTCGACGTGGCCGTGGCCGACGACCGCGGTCGGTGACACCTGGAAGCGCAGGGTGAGCCGCCGGCCGGGCTGGGCGGGCCGCGCGGCCAGGGACCGGAGCGCGTCGAGGACGGGGCCGTCGCCGGTCAGTGACGGCGCGTCGACGGTGATGTCGACGCCGCGCAGTCGCCCGAGCTGGTGCAGTTCGGGCAGGGTGAACGACGCCTGGCCCGGGTCACGACGACCGAGTACGACGACTTCCCGGATCCGGCTCTCGGCCAGTACGGCCAGGGCCGGATTGGCGATGTCGGTGCGGCAGAGGTCCTCGGGGTCCTGGATGAGCAGCCGGGCACAGTCGATCGCCACGTTCCCGTTACCGACGACGACCGCACGGTGGGTGTCGAGTGAGATCTGTTCGGTCGAGGCGTCGGGGTGGCCGTTGTACCACCGCACGAACCTGCCGGCGGGCAGGCAGCCGGCCAGTCCGGTGCCGGGTATGTCGAGCTGCCGGTCCACGGGTGCGCCGGTGGCGTAGACGACCGCGTCGTAGCGGTCCAGCAGTTCGCGGTGGGACAGGTCGCGGCCGATCTGTACGCCACCGAGGAACCGCACGGCGGGATGGTCGACGATGCGCTCGAAGACCCGGATCACGGACTTGATCTGCGGATGGTCGGGGGCGACCCCGGAGCGGACCAGTCCCCACGGGGTGGGCAGCCGGTCCAGGAGGTCGATGTCGCAGGGCACGCCGACGGCGTCGGTCTGCGCGAGCAGGGCGCCGACGGCGTAGGCACCGGCGGGTCCGGCCCCGACGACCGCGAACCGGAAGGCGTTCACCGGGCATCTCCGGTGCATGTGGCGATGGCCCGCCAGATCGCCTCGCTGTCGCCGTCGTCGGCGAGTACCTGCCGGAGCGTGTCCGCGCCGTCGACCGACAGCGGCTCCACCAGGCTCGCGAACTTCGCGTCGAGAGTGGCCTCGTCGAGCGGGGCCTCGGTATCTCCCCGCGCGGTCAGCCTCGGTTCCGGGCGGAGTGTTCCGCCGCCGGCAAGAACGACCTCCAGGCTGGTGCCGTAGTGGTGGGGAAGGTGGGTGTCCAGTTCGGGGTCGTGGACGACGCTCACCCGCGCGGCCAGGTCCAGGATCGCGGGATCGGTGAGGCGGTGTTCGGCGATCTGTTGCGGCCCTGCGGCGCCGTCGACAGCCATGGCGCCGAGCACGAACGGATAGCTGTACTGGGCGTGTTCCAGCGACGGTGGCCGGTCGTGGGTGAGGAAGGTGGCCCCGCGGTGGGTGGCGACCCGGATCGACCGGATGTGTTCCGGTCGCAGGCCGTCCGCCCGCAGGTCGGCGAGGGCGTCGACGGCGGTGTGGGTGTACCGGCAGGCGGCGTGCGGCTTCAGGTAGGAGCGTTCGATTTCGAAGACCTGCCCCAGCGATCCGACAAAGGGGTCCCCGGACGCGTGGGCCTCCTCCAGCGGCGTCGGCGGGAAGATCGCCGGTGGTGCCGGCGCGTCGACCCCGGCGGGCAGGGACATCCACCCGTTCTCGGCCAGGCGGCAGGCCGTCAGTCCGGTCGCCGCCGACCAGCCGATCGCCTCCTTGACGCTCGGGAACTGCAACGCGGCGGTCGGGGCGTGGCTCCACGCGATCAGCATCGACCGGCGGATGGTGTCGGCGTCACCACCGCGCACCTTCGCTGCGGCCGCCGCCGCGCCGACCGCGCCGGCGGTACCCGTGCAGAACCAGCGTGCGGTCTCGTCCCGGGGCCAGAGCAGGTGCGCGACGCGCACGGCCACCTCGAATCCGGCGATCTGGGCGGTGAGCAGCGCCTCGAAGGACACCGGCCGGGTGGAGGCCGCCACCAGGACCGACGGCACGATCACGGATGACGGGTGGATGGCCCCGCCGAGGTAGTGCCCGTCGTCGAAGTCCAGGGCGCTGGCGGCGACCGAGCTGACGAACGCGGCGGCGGAGGCGGTACGGGTGGCCGCGCCCGGGCCGAGGGTCCGGAACTCCCCGAGGTCGGCGGCCATGGTCCGCTCCGCGGTCCGGGCGGCCGTGGTCGTGGCGCCGCCGAGAGCGGTGGCGATGGTGTCGCGCAGGCGTTCGCGGGCACGTCGACGGGCGCCGTCGGGAATGGAACCGGCTGTCAGGGTGGAGACATAGAGGGCGACCTCAGTACTGTTCACTGTTATGCTCCCTTTGGATCCAGGATTCAATCTGCGGCGGGATGCCGATCTAACCGAGGAGCGCCGATGCCAAGCAGGCCCTTCCAGAAACCGCCCACCCAGGTCGAGGCGGTGCTGTTGGAGCTCCGCAGAGCACTGCTGGAAGGCGACTATCCGGCGGGGGCCCGGCTCAACGTCGACGGCATCTCGAAGGTGCTCGGGGTCAGCCGCGCCCCGGTCCGGGACGCGCTGCGCATCCTCGAAGGCGAACAGCAGGTCATCTACGAGCCGCACCGTGGCTACTGCGTCCCCGAGATGAGACTCGACGACCTGTTCGACCTGTACCGCATCCGCGAGCTGCTGGAGTCGGAGGCCGCCGCGCTGGCCGTGCCGCTGCTGACCCCGGCGGACATCGCGGCGCTGCGCACCTCGGCCGAGGTCACCGCCCGGGCCCTGGCCGAGGGCAACCGGGTGACGGCCACGTACGGCAACCGGGAGCTGCACTTCAGGCTCTTCGAGGCCCCCGGACACGAACGGCTGGTGACGTCGATCCGGCAGGCGTGGAACGCCGACGCGTACCGCGCGCTCTACCTTCGCGACCTGGACAGCGCGGCGGCGAGCGCCAGCGAGCACGACGCGATCATCGACGCGGCCGAGCAGGGGGACGTCTCGCGCGTCATCGTGCTGCAGAACGCCCACCGGGACGGGGAGTTGCGGACCCTGCTGCGGATGCTCGACGACCGCTTCCCCGGGGCCCATGACGTACAGCCCACGCAGTGGCGGGCGTCGACCAGCGTCGAGGCGTTCGCGGAGACCACCTGACGTTCCACGGTCGACCCGGTGCCCGGGTGCGGCGACCATCACGCCGCACCCAGCGTCCTGACCACCCCGTCGAGCAGGTCGACGCCGACCTGCAGGGCGTCCTCGTCGATGTCGAAGGTCGGTTCGTGGTGGCCACCCGCCTGATCCGCGCCGACGACCAGGTACGTTCCGCGCCCCCCGCGCCCGCGTACCCGGTCGATCAGCCAGGACGCGTCGTCGCTGCCGTGGTCGGCGAGGGATCCGCCGACGTGACCGACGGTGGGCACCCGGGCGGCGATCGCGGCGATCCGCTCGGCCAGGTCGTCGTCACACCGCACCTGGGGGGCATGTCCGACGACCTGCTGCCCGCAGGTCACACCGTACGCGGCGGCGCTGCCCTGTAGCGCGGCGGTGACCCGGGTGACCAGCAGGTCGCAGGCGGTGGTGTCGTCGGCGCGGGCCTCCAGGGTGAGGGTCGCCGTCGACGGCACGATGTTCGACGCTCCCGGGCAGTCGAGGGCGCCGACGTTGACCCGGGTGTCGGCGGAGCCGTGCTGGCCGACGGCGTGCACGGCCAGCGCGGCGGCTGCGGCGGCGAGCAGGGCGCTGCGGCCCCGTTCCGGGGCGATCCCGGCGTGTGCGGCGGTACCGGTGAAGGTGGCCCGGAGTTTCACACTGGCCAGCCCGCCGTGGGTGCGCGGGTGGACCGTACCGGTGGGCACCCCCAGTCCGAGGTGGATGCAGATCAGGTCGTCGACGTCGTCGAGTACGCCGGAGCCGGCCATGGCACGCCCACCGCGCAGCCCTTCCTCGGCCGGCTGGAAGAGCAGCTTGACGGTGCCGGGGAAGTCCCTTCCGGCGAGGCGGGCGGCCAACTCCAGCGCGATCGCGGTGTGCCCGTCGTGGCCACAGGCATGCATGGTGCCGGGCCGGGTGGAGGCGAAGCCGAGCCGGCGCGGACGGTGGTCGTCGTCGGTGCTCTCGGTCAGGGGCAGGGCGTCGATGTCGGCGCGGACCGCGACGACCCGGCCGGGCCGCCGGCCGTGCAGGGTGGCCACCACCCCGGTCATCCCGTGCCGGGCGGCCGCCATGGTCTGCGGGTCGAGCCCCTCCGCGAGCGCCTCCTGCCAGGCGGTGTCGACGTCCTCCGGGACCCCCAGCCGCAGCTCGGGCACCATGATCTCGCGCCCCAGGGCGACGGTCCAGCCCAACCGGCGCAACCGCGTCGCGATCAGGCAGGTGGTCCGGTACTCGCAGAACCCGCGTTCGGGTGCCGCGTGCAGGGCTCGACGCAGCGCGATCCCGTCGTTCACCGCACCCAGTTCCGGTAGTCGGGTGGTGCGACCCGCTCGTAACCGGTCGCGGTGATCAGGACGGGCTCTCCGATGTAGAGGCTGGAGCCGTCGGGGCCGGGTAGACCGATGAAGTAGAAGAAGGTCATCCCGGGCACCAGTAGCCGCGGTTCGGTGACCTTGATCCGCAGGTTCTCCAGCCAGGTGGGCGGGAAACCGATGCCGGTGCCGTAACCGACGTGCCGTCCCGCCCGGGACACGCCGCGTTCGGTCAGCAACTGCTGTACCCGCCGGCTGACGTCGGCGATGGGCCGGCCCGGCACGAAGGTCTCGAAGCCCGCTTCGAGGGTCTCGACCATGGTGTCGTGGAGCCGGGCGACGGCCGGCGCCGGTGTGCCGATGGTGTAGCTGGCCGCGCCGACGGCGTGGTAGCGGGTCGCCGACGCGCCGATCTCGATGACCACCGTCTCGCCGGGACGCATCCGGCGGGCCGTCGCGGCACCGTGGGTCTGGGTCGCCGTGCGGGGGCCGGAGGCGATCGGCGGCGGGATCGCGGGCGGGTCGCCGCCCAGCCGGTAGAGCTCGTCGACGATCGCCCGGTGGACCTCGGTTTCCGGCACGCCGGGGCCGATCGCCGCCCGGGCGACCCGGAACGCCGCGTCGAGTTGGTGGGCGGCGGCACGGAACCAGGCGATCTCGTACGGGTCCTTGACGACCCGCAGGTCACCCACGACGTGGGAGGCGTCGACGAGCTCGACCACCCCGTCGAGGTGCTGGCGCAGGTCGTGGTGGTACCCGGGCAGCAGCGCGTGGCTGAACAGTTCGATGCCGACCCGCGCACCCGGTGCGGTCTGCAGGTCCCGCAGCAGCGCCCCGACGAGCTGGCCGGGTGTCTGCGGTGACTCGTCGTACCAGACGCGGACGTCCCCGACGATCCCGGTACGGCGGATCATCTGCTCGTCGGGGGCACGGCAGATCGCGGCGGGCGGAAGCGCGGCATCGGCCGGCAGGTACACGGTCTGGAATACCCAGTAGCCGATCTGGTCGTAGCCGAACAGGTAGAACAGCGAGGCCTGGTCGAACAGGAGGATGCCGGCGAGTCCCCGGTCCGCGCACTCCTGCCGGACCCGGGAGATCCGGTCGGCGTAGACGTGCCGGGGCACGGTCCGGACGGGTTCGTCGGTCACCTGACTGTCTCCTCTGCACCGGTGTGTCCGGCCCCGCCGACCGGGTCGGTCACGGTCGGGGTCCCCCCGTCCACGACCAGCCGGCCACCGAGGAACATCGAGATGGGCCCCTGTCCGTGTTCGTCGATGACGACGATGTCGGCGCGGGCACCGGGGACGAGCGTGCCGGCACCGGCCAACCCGAGCCGGCGGGCGGCGTGGCCGGCGAATACGCCGGCCAGCAGGTGCGCCGGGGCGACACGGTCGGCCAGGCACCGGCGCAGGACGTCGAGCAGCAGCACCGGCCGGTGCGGCACCAGGGTGGCCCCGTGGGGGTGCGACCCGCCGGCGTCGGAGGTCACGGTGACCTGCTGCGCCCCGGGGACCTGGTCGAGCAGTTGGGCCACCGCGCGATGCGGTGGTACCGCACCGGGGAAGTACGCCGGGGCGATGCAGGCGGTCACGTCGACGTTGACGCCCGCCTGCGCCAGTTCCGCTGCGCCGGCGAGGACCTCGGCGTTCCAGTTCACGTGGGTGACGGTGACCATCGACGCGGGCACGGTGCCGTCGGCGACAGCGGCGGCGACCAGGGCGACGCTGCGGGGGTCCGCACCCAGGTGCAGGTGCAGCACCGGCGGCTTACCGCCGGTACGGCTGCCCCGGGCCACCGCGCCGGCCAGGTGTTGCACCTGGTCGACGGTGCGGAGGGCGCCGACCTCACCGACCGCCGCCTTGACCCCGCGAACCTCGTCGAACAGGGCCAGGTCGCGGCGGATGTCACCGGTGAGCGTGCCAGGCGGGTGGCCGATCTCGCCGGTGAACAGGTACCCGTTCAGGCCCTGCATGCGCAGCGCGCGTACCCGGGTGAGCAGCGCCTCGTGGGTGCGTACCACGGTGTCGTGGCCGAGGCAGCCGACGACGGTGCCGATGCCCGCGCTGGTGTACTGCTCGAACAGGATCGGCAGGTTCTGGGTGTGCGGCCCACCGCCTCCTCCCCCGCCGGTGGGGTGCGAGTGCTGGTCGACGAGTGCGGGCAGCACGAGCCTGCCGCGTACGTCGTGTTCGGTCACCACGACGCCGGGGATGCGGACCCCGGACAGGTCCGCCGCCACGGCCACGACGTGTGCGCCGATGACGAGTACGTCCGCTGGTACGGTCCGCTCCGGGCCGGCCACCAGGCCGCCGCGCAGGACGAGGGCGGACGACGACTCAGAGCTGGGGGACATTGAGCTTCTCCATCAGTTTCTGGAACTCGACGAGCGGGACGTCCTCCGGGCGCAGGTAGAGGATCATCTGCGCCCGCAGCGGCGGCAGCAGCCACGGCTGCTGGCTCTCCACGATCTCCCGGTCCTGTTCCTTGATCCCGAGGTTGAACTCCTCCCACAGCGCGTCGTGCAAGCGATCCCGGTCGTAGGTGCGGGAGAGCTGGGTGAAGGAGACGGTCCGGTCGTGGGAGACCGGCAGATACACGTTCCAGGTGACCGACACACCGGCGTCGGAGAAGATCACGTTCTTCATCGAGTTGACCGTGGCGACGTTGAAGAACTCGACGTCGACGGTCTCGACGGCCGTACGGGTCCGTTCGCCGGTCGGCGGCACGGCATCGTCGGCGACCATCGGGGAGGTGGGCATGGTGGTCCGGTACCGCGAGGTCAGCACTCCCCCGTCGGACACCGTCACCGGCCGCTCCCCCAGCCGTTGCGGCAGTTGCGGTTGGCCGGCGATCCCCAGGACGTCCGGGTGTACCCAGGAGAAGTGGGTGTCGTCGAGGGCGGCCATCACCAGGCGGGGTACGCTCGCCCGCCACTCGGCGTGCTGCACCAGCGGGTTCTTGTGGTACGCGGGGTCGTCGAACTCCTCGTAGGGCGGCAGGTCGCCCTGCGGTTCGTCGTCCAGGCACACCCAGATCAGCCCGTACCGTTCCTGGGAGTGCAACCGCCGGACCCGCGCCTGGGCGGGGATGCGGCCCTCCCCGCGCAGGGGGATGTCCACGCACCGTCCGGTCCGGTCGTACTGCCAGCCGTGGTACCGGCAGCGCAGCAGGCGCCCGTCGACGACGTCCCCGAGGGACAGTGCCGCGCCGAGGTGCCGGCAGACGTTCGGGAAGGCTGCCACCTCACCGTCGAGCCGGGCGAGGGAGATCGATTCGTTGAGCAGGGTGACGCTGACGGGTCGGTCGGTGAGGTCCTCGGACCGCAGTACCGGGTGCCAGAACGGGCGCATGGCCGACAGGTAGCCGGCGATGGCGTCCGGTGAGGGGCTTGACATGCTCGACTCCGGTGGATGGCGACTAGACGGATGTGGTGGGGGTGTTGTCGAGGGAGCGCTGCCAGGTGGAGACGGTCCCGTCGAGGACGTCGCGCACGTCGACCTCGGCGCGGGCGGCCGACGATTCGAGCAGGGCGATCGCTGCGGCGAGTGCCTGGATCGCCTCGGGTGCGCCGGTCTCCGGCCGGCTGCCGGTCCGGACCGCCCGCGCGAAGTCGACGATCTCGTGGGCGATGCCGTAGCGGACCGGGTCCGCCACGTCGACGCCGAGGTTGGCCGGGTCCCAGGTCCCGGCCGGGAACAGGTGGTCGCGGGTGTGGTCGGCGAGGCTGTCGACCCACTGCCGTACCCGCCGGTCGAGCGGTTCGCGGTCACCGCTGTCGCTGGTGAGCCAGCCGCCCTGCCAGGCTTCCCAGCAGGTCGAGGTGATGCTGCCGGTGGCGCCGACCAGCAGCCGGTTGCCGATCACCTCGCCGTGGCCGGCCATGGTCAGGGCGACCTGGGCCCGTACCCCACCGGCGAAGGTCACCTGCCCGAAGCAGCTGTCCTCGCTGGTCACCGGGATCCGTCGTCCGTCTGCGGTCACGGCCTCCGGCTCGTAGGTGTGGACGGTGGCGCTCACCGCGGTCGCCGGGCCGAACCAGTACTGGAGCAGGTCCATCTCGTGCACGCCCATCTCCAGGGCGACCAGCGAGCCGGACATGGACCGGTCGCGGTACCAATCGCCGCCGCCCTGCGGGTGCAGCAGCGACGCCGGCAGGGACAGTTGCGAGATGGTGAAGTACGGGGCACCGACGACGCCTGCCTCGATGAAGGCCCGGACGGCACGGTTGCCGGGTACCCGGCGGAAGTTCTCGGCGACGGCGAGCACCCGGCCGGCCCGCTCGGCCGCCGCTGCCATGGACCGCGCCGAGGCGATGGTCAGGGCGATCGGTTTCTCCACCAGGACGTGGAGCCCTCGGGCGAAGGCGTCCCTGGCCAGGGGTGCGTGCAGGCCGGTGGGCACCGCGATGTCCACCGCGGTCACGTCGGCCCGGGCCGCCAGGTCGTCGATCGACGCGAATCCGGGTACGGTCTCGCCGGTCCACTGCCGGTAGGCGGCGACGGCGGCGGCCCGACGGTTGTCGTCGGCGTCGCAGACGGCGCGCAGGCGCACGTCCCGGTTACCGGCCGCCCGCAGTGCGGCGTACGCCCGCAGGTGGCGCAGGCCTATGCCGCCACAGCCGACGAGGGCGATTCCCACGGGGTCCATCAGTGTCCCGCCTTCCGGTCGACCGGGGCGTCCCGGCCCGGTGTCGGCGCGGCCTGGCCGCTCAGGTAGGTGGCCTCGACCTGGGGATCTGCGGCGAGTTGCGCGCCGGTGCCGCTGAGCACGATGCGTCCGAGTTCCAGCACGTGGGCCCGGTCGGCGATGCGCAGCGCCGCCCGGATGTTCTGTTCGACCAGTAGGACCGCCGTGCCGTCCCGGGCCAGGCGGGCGGCGGTGGAGAGAATCTCGTGGGAGATGCGCGGCGACAGCCCGAGTGACGGTTCGTCGAGGGCGAGCACCGTCGGCCGGGTGATCAGCGCCCGTCCGACGGCGAGCATCTGCTGCTCCCCACCGGACAGGGTGCCGGCGAGCTGGTGGGCGCGCTGTCCCAGGATCGGGAAGAGGCCGTACACCTCGTCGATGCGGGACCTGATCTCGGCGGGTCGTTTCCGCATCGAGTAGCCGCCGAGGCGGAGGTTCTCGGCGACGCTCATCGAGCCGAAGACCCGCCGGCCCTCGGGGACGTGCCGCAGGCCGAGGCCGACGATCTGGTGTGCCGCCAGGCCGGCCAGGTCGTGGGTACCCAGCCGGATGCTGCCCCGCATCGGTCTGATCAGCCCGGAGACGGCCCGCATGATCGTGGTCTTTCCGGCGCCGTTGGGCCCGAGCAGCGCCACCACCTCGCCCTGCCGCAGGTCGAAGGTGACGCCGTGCACCACCTCAAGGTCGTTGTAGCCCAGGTGCAGTCCCTCAGCGGACAGGATCGTCATCTGTCGACTCCTCGTCGTCTGTGCGGTGCCCGAGGTATGCCTCGATCACCTCCGGGAGGGCGAGGACCTGTTCCGGTGTGCCGGTGGCGAGCACCCGCCCCTGGTCGAGTACGACCACCTCGTCGGCGGCGGCGGTGACCAGTGGCATGTCGTGTTCGATCAGCAGCACGGCGACGCCGCTGGCGGCCACGGCCCGCAGCAGCCGGGTCAGTTCCGCCTTCTCGGCCGGGTTCATGCCCGCAGCCGGTTCGTCGAGGATCAGCAACCGGGGCTCCATGATCATCGCGCGGGCGAACTCGACGCGGCGCCGGTCCGCATAGGACAGCTCGCTGGCCTGGCGGGCTGCGGCGTCGGCGAGTCCCACCTGGTCGAGCTGGTGCCAGGCCCGGGCGGAGGAGACGAAGTCGCGTCTGCGTACCCGCCCCGGCGCGAACAGCGCGTCCCGTAGCCCGAGGCCGGAGGTGGCGTACGCGGCGACGGTGACGTTGTCGAGTACGGTCATCTGGTCGATCAGCCGGGTCGACTGGAAGCTGCGGCTGACGCCCAGTCGGGCGATGCGGTGCGGCGCGAGCCGGGTGATGTTCCGGCCGCCGAGGACGACCTCACCCGAGGTGCAGCGGTGCACGCCGGTGATGGCGTTGACGAGGGTCGACTTTCCGGCACCGTTCGGGCCGATGATGCCGATGACCTGTCCGGCGGCGACGGTGAGGTCGACGCTGTCGAGCGCGACGAGACCGGCGAACCGCTTGCTGACCGCGCGGACCTGGAGCAGCGGCGTCCCGGCGGGGCCGTCGGCCGGGTCGGGCCGCAGGCCGGTGGCCCGAGGCGGCGTGGCCACCGCCGTCCCGGCGGCGGCCGGTGGTGCGGTCGCGGCCGGGACGACGGTACGCGGCGGCGGGGTCGCGGCCAGCGCGGCGGCGGGCGGGATCGTGGTCCGCTCCGGGACCAGCCCCCGGGGGCGCAGCTCGATGAGCACGATGACGGCGATGGAGAACACCAGCAGGCGGTAGTCCTGGATCGACCGCAGGATCTCCGGCAGGGCGACGAAGACCAGCGACGCGCCCAGCACACCAACGGTACTGCCGAGCCCGCCGAGGACGACGACCATGATGAGCTGCACGGAGAGCATCAGCTCGAAGTTGGTCGGGTCGATCGCCACCGACCGGGCGGCGAAGATCGCCCCGGCGAGGGCACCGACGGCGCCACCGGCGACGTACGCGCCGATCTTGAGGCGCAGGGTGGGTAGGCCGACCGACTCGGTGACGAAGTCGTCGTCCCGGATCGCCCGCCAGGCACGGCCGATGTGGGACCGGCCGAGCCGGTTGACCACGACGACCGCGACGGCCAGCAGGACGAAGGCGAGCAGTGCCTGACGGATGGGGCTGTGGAACTCGAACCCGAACAGTTCCGGGATCGGCAGCGGGTACAGGCCACGGCTGGCCCCGACGTAGTCCCAGTTGTTGGCGACGGTGCGGACCAGTTCGCCGAAGCCGATCGTGACGATGGCCAGGTAGTCGGGGCGTAGCCGAAGGGTGGGATAGCCGATGATCACGCCGGCCAGGCCGGTGACCGCGATGGCGATGGGGATCGAGAGGAAGAAGTCCAGGCCGAGGTGCACCCCGCAGATCGCCGAGGTGTACGCCCCGATGGCGAAGAACGCGGCGTAGCCCATGTCGAGCAGACCGGTGTAGCCCATGACCACGTTCAGTCCGAGACCGAGGACGGCGTAGGTGGCCACGCCGATCGCGACCGTGGTCACGTAGTCCGAGCCGTAGGCGTTCAGCAGGGCGACGCCGGCCACCGCCAGGGCGAGGATGGCGGGGACGGAGGTCGGCCAGGTGTCGGCGATGTGCTGCCGCGACCGGGCCAGGGACATGGTCTTCATCAGGCCCGCACCGCCACTCGCTCGCCGAGGATGCCCTGGGGCCGGATGTAGAGCACGAGGATGAGCGCCCCGAAGATGAAGGCGTCCGACCAGGCGCCGGCCAGGTAGCCCTGGACGACGGCTTCGAGGACACCGATGACCAGTCCGCCAAGGACCGCGCCGCCGATGTTGCCGATGCCGCCGACCACCGCAGCGGTGAACGCCTTGAGTCCCAGGGCGAACCCCATGTCGAAGGAGATCCGCCCGTAGTACACGCCGGAGAGCACCCCGGTCACCGCGGCGAGCGCGGCCCCGATCACGAACGCCGCGGCGATCAGCACGTTCACGTTGATCCCCATGAGCCGGGCGGCGTCGTGGTCGATGGCCAGGGCGCGCATGGCCGCGCCGGTCATGGTCCGCTGGGCGAACCAGATCATCCCCGCCATCAGCACACCGGCCAGCCCGATGACGACGAGGTCCATGCCGGCGAAGGTGACACCGGCGACGGTGATCGTCTCGGTGGCCAGGGCGTAGTTCGGGTACGACTGTTCCCGGGCCCCGAAGACCAGCTTGACGATCTCCTCCAGGGCGAACGCCACGCTCAGCGTCACCAGCAGGAACCCGAGGGTGGACCGGCCGATGAGCCGCGCATAGAGGAAGCGGAGCAGGGTCAGGGACAGCAGGGCGGTACCGACGATGGAAACACCCGCGGCAACGATGATCCCCGGCAGTGCCGGCATGTCCCGGATCCACGCCTGTTGCAGCATCACCCAGCCGATGAAGGAGGCCACCATGACGAGGTCGCCGTGGGCGAAGTTGATCAGGCGCACGATCCCGTAGACCATCGTGTAGCCCAGCGCGACGAGCGCGTAGAACGAGCCAACAGTGAATCCGATGATCAGTACTTGCGCAAGTGTTTCCATCGATTCGGCTCCGCCTTTTCGATTACTGTCCGGCCGGGGCCCATCCGCCGTCAGGCGCGAATTGGAACACCGGGATGAACGTGCCGTCAGCGTTGGCCCGGACCGCGAGGAACGGGAACGCCTTGCGGTCGCCCCGGTCGTCGAACGAGATCTGTCCGGTGATCCCCTCGAAGGACAGGGCCCGCAGCCGCTTGTTGAGCGCCTCGGCGCCGAGCGAGTCGGGGTCCTCCCGGAGTGCGGCGACCAGTCCTTCGGTCGCGTCGTGCTGGAACACGTCGTACTGGGCGGGGTCGGCGTTGTACTGCTTGCGGTAGGCCTCCCGGAACGCGGTGGCCTTCGGGTTGTTCAGCAGCGAGGCGGTGGGATAGGTGACGATGCTGAACCGGGGATCCTGGCTGGCCTGCGGGGACGCCTTGATCACGCTGAGGTCGATCGAGGAGGCCCCACCGACCAGCTGGTAGGGCAGGTTGAGCGACTTCCACTGCTTGGCCAGGATGCCGAACTCGGGGTAGAAGCCGGTGTAGAGCAGGGTGTCCGCTCCGGTGGTACGGACCCGTTCCAGGGCGGCCCGGTAGTCGTTCTGGCCCGGCTGGATGGAGTCGTTGTAGACGATCGCTGCGGTGCCGGCCTCCTTGACACGTTGTTCGACGTTCTTGGCGACCGACCGGGAGAACTCGGTGTTGTCGTTCATGATCGCGAGCTTGCTGCTCTTGAGCTGTTCGAGCAGGTACTTGGCCGCGACGGGGGCCTCCTGGTCGTCGCGGCCGATGTACCGGGTGATGCCCGGGTACCCGGCGTCGGTGACCTTCGGGTTGCTGGAGACGGCGACCACGAACGGCAGGTCCTGGTTGCGGTGGAACAGCTCGATCGCGGGCAGCGTGGCCGATGAGCAGAATCCGCCGACCACCGCGACGACCTTGTCGGTGATGAGTTTCTGGGCCGCCTGGGTGCCCGCCTGCGCCTCGCAGGCGTCGTCGGCGACGACCAGTTCGATCCGGCGGCCGTCGATGCCGCCGTCGGCGTTGACCTTGTCGATCACGAGCCGGGAGGCTCGGACCATCCCCTCGCCGTCGGCGGACTGGCTGCCGCTGGTGGGTGCGAGGATGCCGATCTTGATGACGCCGTCACCGTCGTTGCCGGCCTCGGCGCCCTGGCAGGCGGCGAGGGCGAGCAGCGGCAGGGCGGCGGTGGCGACGACGACGCGGCGGCCGAGGCCGGCGCCCGTCGATCGCAGTCCGTTGAACATGGTGTGGTCTCCTCAGTTCGCGCGTCGATAAGCACGTACGAGCCCGGTGTCACCGCGGACCGGCCCGATCGCGGCGGCCTCCCCTGGTGAACCGAGCGGCCGGTCCCTGCCCGGCAGCACTTCCTCGAAGAACCGGCGGTTGTCGAAGGCAAATTCGGCCTCGGGCCCGGACACGTCCTCCAGACGTACGACCGCGCCCGTGGGGCATTCCGTCATGCATGCACCGCAGTCGATGCATTCGGTGGGTTGGATGTAGAGCTTCCGTTCGCCCTCGTAGATGCAGTCGACCGGGCACACCGCGACGCAGGAACGATCACGTACGTCGATGCAGGGGGTACCGATGGCAAATGTCAACGCACTCACCTTCCCGGCTTGTCCGCAGCCCCGGCGCGATCCGGGCTGATTGGAGATTGGATCCAAGATGCATGAGCCAGGAGGGGGTGTCAACACCTCATCAGGCGGAGTCCCACCAGGTAAGCGCCGGTTTAACCGCTCCGAAACACCGGATCCGCTGGTTTCTCCGCTCGGACGGGATGGGCCGGCCACACCGGCACGGCACCCACCGCGACCGGTTAGCGCACCGCCGCCTGACGGCCGTAGCGCCGTACACAGAAGTCGGCCAGCCGATCGGCGATGGACCGGATCACCGCCTCGGCGTGGTGCCCACGCGGCCAGGCGGCGAACAGCCGGATGCTCAGCCGGGTACGTCCCACCGCGATCGCGACCGGATGCAACCCGAAGCGGGCGTCGTCGGAGACCACCGCGACACCCCGCCCGGCCGCCGCCACCGCCTGGGCGACCTCCGGCGTACCGAACTCCGTCACCGTGCCGTAGCCGAGCCCGGCGCCCGCGACCGCGTGGTCCAGGGCCCGCCGCGCGTGCTGGTCCACCGTCAGCAGGAGCAGATGCTCGTCGACCACCTCGGCGACCTGGACACTCCTCCGACCGTGCCACCGGTGTGCGGCACCCACGTACGCCCAGACCGGCAGGACCGCGATGGGCATGCCCGCCAGGTGGGCCGGCGGGGGCTCGGTACCGATCGCCAGGTCCGCGCCGCGCTGGAGCGCACCGTAGATCGCCGACGGGGACTCCTCCCACACACCCGGCATCGGGTCACCGGCACCCCAGGTCGCCAGGAACGGCGCGATGACATCCGTCAACGTGGTACCCGGGCAGCTGATCGTGATGCTCGCCAGGGCGCCGGACCGGATCGCCGCCGCCGCCCGGACCGCCAGGTCAGCGCGGGCGACGACATCACGGGCGATCGGCAGGAACTCCATCCCCGCCGCGTTCAGCGCCAGCCGGCCGTCCTGCCGGTCGAACAACCGCACGCCCAGGCTCTTCTCCAGGGCATGCAACTGACGCGACAGTGACGGTTGACTGACGTGCACCAGCCGGGACGCGGCCGACACAGAGCCGGCGTCGGCCACCGCCAGCAGGTACCTGAGCGTACGTAGCTCCACCGCCCACCCCCTCACCCATGCCTGACAGGCATGGAATCTAGTCGGAACAGGTATTCGACAGCATGGCCAGGGGCTAGCCAGGATGGGCGCATGACGGCTGTCCCGCAGCAGCGGCTCCTCCGCACCGAAATCCCCGGGCCCCAGTCGGTCGCCCGGCACCGTCGCAAGACCACGGCTGTCTCCGCCGGTGTCGGCGTCGGGCTACCGGTCTACATCACCCGCGCCGGCGGCGGCATCCTGGTCGACGTAGACGGCAACCACCTCATCGACTTCGGTTCCGGAATCGCGGTGACCACGGTGGGGAACGCGGCACCCCGGGTGGTGTCCGCGGTGACCCGCCAGGTCGCCGACTTCACGCACACCTGCTTCATGGTCACCCCGTACGACGGGTACGTCGAGGTCTGCGAGAAGCTCAACGCACTGACCCCCGGCGACCACGAGAAGCGCTCGGCGCTGTTCAACTCCGGGGCGGAGGCCGTCGAGAACGCGGTCAAGATCGCCCGGCACGCCACCGGCCGCCCGGCAGTGATCACCTTCGACCACGCCTACCACGGCCGGACCAACCTCACCATGGCGCTCACCGCCAAGGCCAGGCCCTACAAGGACGGCTTCGGCCCCTTCGCCGGTGAGATCTACCGCGCCCCGATGGCCTACCCGCTGCGCTGGCCCGGCGGATCGGAGGCATGTGCACAGCAGGCGTTCGACGCGTTCGTCGACACCGTGCACACCCAGGTCGGCGAGGCCCGCACGGCGGCGGTGGTCATCGAACCCATCCAGGGGGAGGGCGGCTTCATCGTGCCCCCACCGGGCTGGCTCCGACGCGTCGCGGACTGGTGCCGACAACACGGCATCCTGCTGATCGCCGACGAGATCCAGACCGGGTTCTGCCGCACCGGTGACTGGTTCGCCGCCGAACACGAACAGGTGGTACCCGATCTCGTCACCACCGCCAAGGGGATCGCCGGTGGCCTGCCGCTCGCGGCGGTGACCGGTCGCGCGGACCTCATGGACGCCGTCGGCACAGGTGGCCTCGGCGGCACCTACGGCGGTAACCCGGTCTCCTGCGCGGCGGCGCTCGCCGCGATCGAGATCATGATCGAGGAGAACCTCTGCGGTCGGGCCCGCGAGATCGAACGGCTGTTCCTCGCCCGACTCCACGACCTGGCCAGCAGGTACGACGTCATCGGTGACGTCCGCGGACGCGGCGCGATGCTCGCGGTCGAACTGGTCACCGGCGCGGGTGACCTCACCCCGAACCCCGCCCTGACCGCCGCGGTCAACGCCCGCTGCCATCGCGCAGGTCTGGTCACCCTCACCTGCGGCACCTACGGCAACGTCTTCCGGTTCCTGCCGCCGCTGACCGCACCGGATGCTCTCCTGACCGAGGGACTCGACATCTTCGAGTCCGCGCTCGACGCGGCACGGGCCGACCACTGACCATCGATCACGTCGAACCACGCCGGATGGAGCGAGCCGACATGCCCCTCATCGAGCAGACGGTCCTGGACCGGGTACCGGACGGACTGTTCATCGCCGGCCGGTGGCGGGCACCCACCGACGGACGGTCCTTCGACGTCGAGGACCCTGCCACCGGCCGGATCCTGCGCCGGGTCGCGGACGGCACCGCAGCCGACGGCCTCGCGGCGCTCGACGCCGCAGCCGGGGCGCAGGCGGCGTGGGCCGCGACCGCTCCCCGGCTGCGCGCCGAGATCCTGCGTACGGCATACGAACTGCTCACCGCCCGCGCCGAGCAGTTCGCGCTGCTGATGACGGTGGAGATGGGCAAACCGCTGGCGCAGGCCAGGGCGGAGGTCGCGTACGCAGCCGAGTTCCTCCGCTGGTTCTCCGAGGAGGCGCCCCGCATCGCCGGCCGGTGGGCGACCTCTCCCGACGGGGCCACCCGGCTGATGACGACGAAACAGCCGGTCGGCCCCACCCTGATGATCACCCCGTGGAACTTTCCCCTCGCCATGGGCACCCGCAAGATCGGGCCGGCGGTCGCCGCGGGGTGCACGATGGTGGTGAAACCGGCGGAGCAGACGCCGTTGACCATGGTGGCGTTGGTCGACCTGCTGGCCGAGGCGGGTGTGCCGCCGGGCGTCGTCAACATGGTCACCACGACGCGCCCCGGCGAGGTGACGGCACCGTTGCTCCGCGATCCACGACTGCGCAAGATCACGTTCACCGGGTCCAGTTCCGTCGGCCGGCACCTGGTCCGGCAGTCGGCCGACCAGCTCGTGCGGGTCTCCCTGGAGTTGGGCGGCAACGCACCGTACCTGGTGTTCGCCGACGCGGACCTCGACCGGGCGGTCGACGGCGCGATGCAGGCCAAGATGCGCAACATGGGCGAGGCCTGCACGGCGGCGAACCGGTTCCTGGTACACGAATCGGTGGCGGACGAGTTCGCGCAGCGGTTCGCCGCCCGGATGGCCGCCGAGGTGGTGGGCCGGGGCACGGAGCAGGGTGTGACCGTGGGGCCGCTGATCGACGCCGCAGCCCGGCAGAAGGTGGCCGCGCTGGTGGCGCAGGCCACCGACCGTGGCGCGACCGTGGTGACCGGCGGATCGCCGGTCGGCGACGTGGGCTACTTCTTCCAACCGACGGTGCTCACCGACGTACCGGCCGACGCGGACCTGATGGTCGAGGAGATCTTCGGCCCGGTCGCACCGATCACCACGTTCGCCAGCGAGGACGAAGCCCTGCACCGTGCGAACGACACCGCGTACGGCCTGGCCGCCTACGTCTTCACCCGCGACCTGTCCCGGGCCATCCGGGTCAGCGAACGGCTGGACGTCGGCATGGTCGGCATCAACCAGGGCGTCGTCTCCAACCCGGCGGCGCCGTTCGGCGGGGTGAAGCAGTCCGGGTACGGCCGGGAAGGCGGCCCGGAAGGCATCGAGGAGTACCTTGCCGTCAGGTACGTCGGCATCGCGCCGTGACCGTCCGCGCCAGCCGGGCCGGCCGCCGGGGTGCTGGTGGGGTCGGACCACGGCGGCGCCGGATACGGGAGCACCTGGCGCCTCGGCCCGCAATTGTGTTGCGGGTGGATACGGCCCCGTGACTAGCTAGGCGGATGGTGACCTCGCCGGAGACCGAGAGCAGCGTCGAGTCGTACTTCGTCTGCGGCACGCCCCGCACCGGCAGCTCCCTGCTGCTCGGACTCCTTGAGTCGACGGGGATCGCCGGGCGTCCGCAGGCCTACTTCCGCGCACCCGACGAGCAGCTCTGGGTCGAGCGCTGGGGCATCGCCCGCACCGACTCGGGCGGCTTCGACTACGCGGACTACCTACGGGCAGCGCTGGCTGCCGGCCGCGGTGACAACGGCGTGTTCGGGGCCAAGCTCATGTGGGGGACGCTCGGCGAGGTGGTCGACAAGCTGGGCGTGGTCCACCCTGACCTGGCCGGGGACGACGTCGCACTGTTGCACCGGGCATTCGGTCGCGCGCGCTTCATATTCGTGCGACGCGACGATGTGGTGGCGCAGGCGGTGTCGTGGCTACGCGCCGAACAGACCGGTACCTGGTACCTCGGCGGCAACGGCGAGATCAGCGGTGGCAGCGGCACCGGGCGGCCACCCACCTTCGATGCCGAAGCGGTCCACCACTTCGTCGAGGTGATCCACGAACACAACGCGGCATGGGAGTCGTGGTTCTCCTCGGTCGGCGTCCAGCCGCACGTGCTGCGTTACGAGGAGCTCGACGGGAACATGGAAGCTGCCGTCGTCGGCATTCTCGCGTTCCTCGGGCTGGCCCTGCCGGCCGGACGGGTCGTCACACCGCAGCACCGGCGTCAGGCCGACGATCTCAACCACCGGTGGATCGAGCGGTACCGGGCGTGGTCCGCAGAGCGCTGACCCGCCTGGTCGGGGCTCGCGGACGCTCCGTGGGAGGTCGCCGGTGGCCGGGACGGATGATCCGACCCGGCCACCGGCGTGGCCGTGCTCAGCGTCCTTCCGGGACGAGCCGGACCCGGCGCAGCAACTGGGCGTTGAGCGCCACCACGATGGTGGAGGCCGACATCAGCACCGCACCGACCGCCGGGCTGAGGGTCACCCCGGCCCAGGCCAGGGCTCCCGCCGCGAGCGGGATCGCCAGCACGTTGTAACCGGCGGCCCAGGCGAGATTCTGGATCATCTTGCGGTACGACGCCCGGGACAGCCGGATCACTCCGGTGACCCCGCGCGGGTCCGACGAGGCCAGGATCACCCCGGCCGACTCGATGGCCACATCGGTACCGGCACCGATGGCGATACCCACGTCGGCGCGGGCCAGGGCGGGGGCGTCGTTGACGCCGTCGCCGACCATCGCCACGGTCAGGCCCCGGGCCTGCAGGTCGCTGACCGCCCGGTCCTTGTCGGCGGGCAGCACCTCGGCGAAGACCTCGTCGACACCGGGCCGGAACCCCAGACCGGCAGCTACCGCCTCGGCGACCGGACGCGCGTCCCCGGTGATCATGACGATCTTCCGTACTCCCTGTTCCCGTAGCTCGGTGATCGCCGCGCGGGCCTCCGGGCGGACCTCGTCCGCCAGCGCGAACCCACCGACCACCTCGGGCCGGCCGGTGCCAGGCAGGTGGACCAGGTACAGCACCGCCGCGCCGCGCGCCGACCAGCCGGCGGCGACCGCGGTCAACTCGGCGGGGACGGTGGCGCCTACCTCCCGCAGCAGCGCCGGACCGCCGACCGCCCAGGTGGTGCCGTCCACGACGGCCTGTACGCCTCGGCCGGTCAGGGACCGGAAGTCCCGGGCCACCGCGTGCAGGCTCCGGTCCTGCGCCGTCGCGACCAGCGCCCTGGCCAGCGGATGCTCGCTGTCGGCCTCCACCGCGCCCGCGATACGCAGCACGTCGTCCTCGCGGGAGCCGTTGGCCGCCGCGATGGCGGTCACGGTGTGCGCACCCCTGGTGAGGGTGCCGGTCTTGTCGAACAGCACCGCATCGACGGTGCGCATCCGTTCCAGGGCGAGGCGGTCCTTGACCAGGATGCCGGCACGGGCCGCCACCGCGGTGGAGATCGCGATCACCAGCGGGATGGCCAGTCCGAGCGCGTGCGGGCAGGCGATCACCAGCACCGTCACGGTCCGCGCAACCGACTGGTCGATGTCACCGACGACCCACCAGGTGCCAAAGGTGACCAGCGCTGCGGCAACGGCAAGGTAGAACAGCATCGCGGCGAACCGGTCGGCGAGCACCTGGGCGCGGCCGCTGGACGCCTGGGCCTGGGCGACGAGCCGACCGATGCCGGCCAGCGCGGTATCCTCACCGACCGCGTCGACCCGGACCCGCAGCGCGGAGTCGGTGGCGACGGTACCCGCGACGACCCGGTCCCCGACGCCCCGGGACACCGGGCGCGACTCGCCGGTGATCATCGACTCGTCCAGTTCGGCGGCACCGTCGACGATCCGGCCGTCCGCCGGCACCCGCCCGCCCGAGCGGACCAGTACCAGGTCACCGACCTGCAGCCCGGTGGCCGCGACCCGCTGCACCGTGCCGTCGTCGCCGATCCGCTCGGCGTCGTCGGGCAGCAGCGCGGCCAACGCCGCGAGGGCGCCGTGGGCCTGGCCGATGGCCTTCATCTCCTGCCAGTGCCCGAGCAGCATGATCGTGACCAGCGCGGCCAGTTCCCACCAGAAGTCCAGGTCGAAGGCGCCGAGGCTGGTGGCCAGCGACGCCGTGTAGGCCACGGTGATGGCCATGGTGATCAGTAGCATCATTCCGGGCGCCCGGTCGCGGATCTCGCGGACCCCACCGACCAGGAAGGGCCAGCCGCCGTAGAGGAACACCACCGAGCCGAGGACCGGTCCGACCCAGCCCATTCCCGGGAAGTCGAGGGTGTAGCCGAACCACTCCATCACCATGTGGCTGGTGACCACGGTGGGCACCGTCAGGACGAGGCTCAGCCAGAACCGGCGGCGGAACTGTTCCGGGTCGTGTCCGGCGTGCTTGTCGTGTCCGGCGTGCCCTTCGGGCCCGGGGTGGCCTGGCGTGCGGTGGGCGGCTGCATGGTCGTGGTGGGGCCCGTGGGCCCCGGGCTGCCGGGGGCCGGGGACGGAACCGTCGGCTGGCCCGGCTGCGGGCTCCGGCGGGTGTGCGGGCCCGTGATGGTGGTGTCCGCCCACCGGCCCCATGGCCGTCTGGTTTGCGTTGGCTGTGCGGTCGTGTCTCATCACACCCAGGACGGTATACCCCCTAGGGGTACTCGACAAGTACCCCCAGGGGGTAACCTCCGCCACCTGTCGGATCCGCTGCACACTGCTCCGGCGCCATCGACAGCATGACGGTGGCCGGGAGAACCGGCCACCGTCATGGGATCAGGGGCGCGAACCGACCAGGCCGTCACCGCACGTGGCGGGGACGACGACCGTCATGCGTCGTCGGCCGGCGAGAGGGCCGGGTAGTCGGTGTAGCCCTCGTGGTCGCCACTGTAGGCCCGGGTGTAGTCGGGCGCGTTGAAGGGGCCACCGACCTGCAACCGTCGCGGCAGGTCCGGGTTGGCCAGGAAGAGCGCCCCGTAGGACACCAGGTCCGCCGCGCCGGTCTCGAGGAGCTTGAGCGCCTCGGGCCCGGTGTACCCGCCGGGGGTGAACGGGTTGAGGATCAGCGTGCCGGTCCAGAGTGCCCGCAGCTCGTCGGTGAACTCGGTGTCGGGCCCCTCGCCGACGTGCAGGTACGCCAGGCCGAGCGGGTTGAGCCGGTCGAGCAGCGCACGGTAGGTCTCGCGGTGGTCGTCCTCGACGATGTCGTTGTACGGGTTGCTCGGCGAGATCCGCAGTCCGACCCGGTCGGCGCCGATGGCGTTCACGACCGCCTCGGTCACCTCGACGACGAACCGGATCCGCCCCTCGACGGTGCCGCCCCACCCGTCGTCGCGCTGGTTGGTGTTGGTGGCCAGGAACTGGTGCAGCAGGTAGCCGTTGGCCCCGTGCAGCTCCACCCCGTCGAAACCGGCGTCGATCGCGTTGCGCGCCGCCGAGGCGAAGTCCGCGACGGTCTGCCGGATGCCGGCCTCGTCCAACGGTTGGGGGACGACGAACTCGCGCGGGCCGTCCAGGGTGTACACCGACCCGTCCGCCCGTACCGGCGACGGGCCGACCGGCGTCAGGTCCTCGCGGTAGACGTCGGGGTGCCCGATCCGGCCGGTGTGCATCAGCTGCGCGAAGATCAGCCCGCCCCGCTCGTGTACCGCAGCGGTCACCGGCCGCCACGCCTCGACCTGCTCGACCGTGTGCAGGCCGGGGGTGTTCGGATAGCCCTGACCGACGGCGGAGGGCTGGGTGCCCTCGGTGATGATCAGCCCCGCACTGGCCCGCTGGGCGTAGTAGGTCGCCACCAGCTCGGTCGGACTGGCTCCTGGTCCGTGCGCGCGACTACGCGTCATCGGGGCCATCACCACCCGGTTGCGGGCGGTGTACCGACCGACGGTGACCGGTTCGAATGCTCTGGACATGTCTGCACTCCCTACGACCCGATTAGCTGTTCCGAACAGGTAAATGCCCGCCCGGGTGGGGATATTTCCTCGGCACGCAGTGATCGGGACCACAACTGGCGTGAACAGGTAATCTGGCGGGCATGGACGGAGGGGACGTCCCGGCAGCGTGCCGGCGCCCGGCAGTCGCGGCATGCGGCCCGGTCAGCCACGCGGTCTTCCGGTTGGCCCGGACCCACCGGATGCTCGCCGGACAACTGCTCCGCGAGGTCGGGCTGCGCCCCGGACAGGAACTGCTGCTGATGCGGCTGTGGGAATGCGGCCCGCAACGGCAGAGCGACCTGGCCACCGAGTTCGACACCGACTCGGCCAGCATGACCCGCACCGTGCAACGCCTCGAACGCGCCGGCTACGTCCGCCGCGTACCGGACCCCACCGACGGTCGGGCGACCCTGGTCGAGCCCACCCCGGCCAGCATCGGCCTACGCCGACAGGTCGAACGGATCTGGGAGGACCTCGAACGCCTCACCGTCGGCCCGATGACAGCCGACGAGCAGCAGGCCGCGCTCGGTACCCTGCACCGGCTGGAGGACAACCTGCTGGCATCCCCGCCGGACCAGGCAGCCGGGCACGCCGTCGACGACCTGCCAGTGCCATGACAGGGCAACGCCGCCTCGTACCGGTCACCCGGCCTGGTCGATCGTCAGACCACGCAAGAGCGGAACTTCCGGCGACGGCGCAGCCGTCATCCGGCAGTCGCGGCGAAGGGTCTCCCGGGGCGGGCGAGCAGGATCAGGCCGACGGTCCCCACGGCGGCGGCGAGAAGCGGTAGCGCGGAGGTCCGCCCCGCCGAGTGCCAGACGGCACCCAAAGCCGACCCGGCGACGATACCGACCTGGAAGATGATGCCGTACAGGGCGTTGGCGGTTTCCGCTCGCGGTCCGGCCGCCCGGCGGAGCACGGCCAGCGTGGTCGAGACGACCAGCAGGGAGAAGGCCCCGCCCCAGAGCAGCAGCAGGGGAACCCCGAGCGCCGGCAGCCCGAGTCGACCGGCGAGGTACAGACCGAGCAGGGCGGTCACGAAGACGACGGCGGCGGCGGCGCGGGTGCCGGTGACCGGGCTACGGTCGGCCAGCCGACCCCCGAGCACGCTGCCCAGGACGGCTGCCGCCCCATACCCGAGCAGCGCGACCGTGAACGCGGCGCCGTGCACCCCGAGGCTCTCCGCCGTGTACGGCGCCACGTAGATGTAGAGCACGAAGTGTCCGGTCACCGCGACGGCCGTCACGAGAAGAATCGCGACCAGTCCCGGGGTACCGAGCGTGACCCGCACCCCGGACGCCGCTCCGCCCCGCTCCCGGTGCGGGGCGGGCAGTGGCGGCAGCAACCGGATGACCGTGACGGCGAGCGCCAGGGAGACCACCGCCACGGCGGCCATCGCGGTACGCCAGCCGGCGAGCTGACCGAGCAGCGTGGCCAGGGGGGCGCCGACGACCATGGCGGTGGCCGCGCCGACGCTGACCCGGCTGCCGGCGCGGTTCCTGGCGGTCTCGCTGGCCAGGCGGATAGCGGTGGGTGCGGCCACGGCGAAGAAGACGCCGTGGCCGAGTGCGGCGAGGCACCGCCCACTCGCGAGTACGGCCAGGTTCGGCGCCGCCGCCGCGAGTACGTGCCCGACGCCGAAGACGACCGCGCTGACCACCAGCACCGTCCGACGGTCGAACCGGGCGGACCATCGGGTCAGTGGTACCGCGGTGGCCGCCGCGACCAGCGCGTACCAGCTGACCGTGAGCCCGACCTGGCTCTCGCTGGCCCGTACGCCGCGTACGACGTCACCGAGCAGACCGACCGGTGCGGTCTCGCCGGTGACGACGATGAACGCGACGGCGGCGAGGGTGACGGTGGCAGCGACCTCGGCCCGTCGGGATGGCGTCGACCCGGCCCGCCGGTGCGGCGAGGTGGAGGTGTCGGCTGTCATGGCGGTCCTTTCCCGGTCACCCTCCCTGCTTCTGATCAGGGCCTACGCACCCTACGGGACAGGCCGGACGCGGTTGACCGGGCCGGCCGGCCGTCGCAGCCGGCAGGAGACCGAGTGGACAACGCACGGTCGGTGACTTCCGCACCAGCTCACACAAACTAGTGACAATGCCTCTATCTATCGCCTTCGGGGGCAAATAGGTAGGCTGATGCGGGTTGGACCGCTCCGGTCCGGAGCGTCCGGTGGTCATGCGCGCACGGGAAGACCGGTGGGGCCATGGCGCACGACGTCGGCAGAGGAGCCCCCGCTGGTGGTACCGCACCGGCGGAACCCGTGCGGAACAGTGGCTGCCGGTCAACCATCGGCCCCCCGGCGAGCAGGCGCGGGACGGCCACCGGACGCCCCGGTCGAGACCGCAGCCGGGAGCGGCAGTGAGAGCCACCTGGCGGCAGATCAGCCACCTCGACCCCGGCCTGCGGCTGCTGATGGTCAACCAGCTCGGCATCAACCTGGGCGTCTACATGCTGATGCCCTACCTGGCCAACCACCTCTCCTCCGGGCTGAACCTGGCCGCCTGGACGGTGGGCCTGGTCGTCGGCGTCCGCACCCTCAGCGAACAGGGCCTGTTCCTGGTGGGCGGGATGCTCGCCGACCGGTTCGGCTACCGCCGCATGATCGCGCTGGGCTGCGCCCTACGCGGGGCGGGTTTCGCGCTGCTCGGCCTCGTCGCCAACCTACCCATGGTGCTGGTGGCCTCGGTGGCGGTCGGGTTGGCGGGCGCATTGTTCGGTCCGGCGGTCCGTGCCTACATCGCGGCCGAGGCCGGGGAGCGACGGGTCACCGCTTTCGCGTTGTTCAACGTCTTCTACCAGACCGGCGTCCTGACCGGACCACTGATCGGTCTGGCGCTGCTGAGCGTGGACTTCCGCGCCGTCTGCCTGACCGCAGCGTCGGTCTTTCTGGCACTGAGCGTCGCCCAGCTACGGCTGCTGCCGCCCGGACCGTCGGCCTGCGGGAGCAGCCGACGGATCGGCCTGGCCGGGGTACGGGCCGACTGGCGTGAGGTGACCCGCAACCGGTCCTTCCTGCTGTTCTCACTGACCATGGTCGGCTCGCACGTCCTGTCGTCGCAGATCTATCTCGCCCTGCCGTTACAGGCGACGGAGGTCCTGGCAGCGGACGGCGACCTCGGCAGCGGGGCGCTGTTCGGGCTCTCCGCCGTCGTCGCGATCGTGGGTCAGGTCTGGGTAACCGGGTGGGCCTGGCAGTGGGGGAACCCGGCGCGGGCGGTCGCCCTCGGACTGACCCTGATGGCGGTGGCCTTCCTGCCGCTGGCGATGACGGCCGACCTCACCGCCCGGGGCGGTTCCCGGGGGATCACCGTACTGGCGATGGTCCCCACCCTGGCCGCGACGGTGCTGCTCACCCTGGGCAGCGTCGTGGCGTACCCGTTCGAGATGGACACCATCCTCGGCCTGACCCGTGACCGCCTCGTCGCCACCCACTACGGGCTGCACAACACCTTCGCCGGAATCGGCGTCACCGTCGGAAACCTGATCACCGGCGCGGTCTGGGGCCTGGGTCAGGACTGGGGGTTTCCCGCGCTGCCCTGGCTGGTACTGACCGCCACGGGTGCCACCTGCACCGCAGCGGTGATCATGCTGGCCCGCTCCGGCCGGCTCGACGCACCATCCGCCGCCTGGACCGTGCCGTCCGACCGCCAACCGGCGGGCAGCGGGACAGGAACGGCCGTCCCGGCCACCACGGACACCTCCACAGCCGGCCCCCTGCTGAGCTGAGGACCTCCACCATCAGCGACGTGCTCCTGGCCACCTACGGTTGGTGAGGATCGGGCCGGGTGTGGCCTGACCAGGTATCAGGCCGGTGGTTGCCGGCCGGGTAGGCACGGATGTCCGCAGCCCGGACCTCGGCCCACACGGTGTGACCGGGGGCCAGGTGGAGACGGGTGGCGGCGGCCGGGCTGATGTCGGCGGCCACCGTGATCGGGCCGGCGAGGTCGATGCGAAGGTTGTCGCCGTGGCGTTGGATGCCGGTGATGGTCGCCGGCCAGGTGTTGGCGGGAGGGCCGTCGGGCTGTTGCGGGTGCAGGGCGACGGCAGAGGGTGGGAACGCGACCAACACGTCGCCGTCGAGGCTGTCGGTGGTGGTGAGGGTGCGACCGGCACCGACCTGCACGGCGTACCCGTTGGCGTGACCCGGGTGGAGGTTGAGGCCGACGAGGCGGGCCACGTAGTCGGTACGTGGTCGGGTGGTGATGGTGGTGGGGTCGCCCTCCTGGACGACGCGGCCGTCCTCGACGATGACGAGCCGGTCGGCCAGGACGAGGGCGTCGAGAGGATCGTGGGTGACCAGCAGGGTGGCGCCGGGATGGCCGGCGAGCTGACGCTGGAGTTCGGCGCGGGTGTCCAGCCGGGTCCGGGCGTCGAGTGCGGCGAGGGGTTCGTCGAGCAGGAGGAGGACCGGTTCGACGGCGAGTGCCCGGGCGAGGGCGACGCGCTGGGCCTGTCCGCCGGAAAGGCGGCGGGGTCTACGGTGGGCCAGCCCGGCGAGGCCGACCTGGGCGAGCCGCTCGGCGGCCCGCTCGCGGGCAACGTGCCGACGCATGCCGTGACGGCGCGGGCCGAAGGCGACGTTGTCGAGCGCGGACAGGTGCGGGAAGAGCAGGTAGTTCTGGAAGACCACGCCGATCGGGCGATGCTCGGGCGGGGTGTGGAGCCGCCGGTCGGGGCGGTCGAGGTCGTGGCCGGCCAGCGTGAGGTGGCCGGCGGACAGCGGTTGCAGACCGGCGAGGGCGCGCAGGGCGGTGGTCTTGCCGGCGCCGTTGGGACCGAGCAGCGCGACCACCTCCCCGGCGTGGATGCGCAGCGGCAGGTCGAGCCGGAAGGCGCCCCGGTCGACGACCAGGTGTGCGTCGAGCAGCGGGGTGGGATGTTCCGTCGGATGGGTCATGGGCTGGTGAGCCACCTGTCACGTAGGGCGACGAGGATCGCCACGGAGACGGTGAGCAGGACGAGGCTGAGCACGATCGCCATGTCGAGGTCGGTCTCCAGGGCCAGGTAGACCGCCAGGGGCATGGTCTGGGTGCGGCCGGGGTAGTTCCCGGCAAAGGTGATGGTCGCCCCGAACTCACCCAGCGCGCGTGCCCAGCACAGCACCGTGCCGGCGGCGATGCCGGGGGCGACCAGCGGCAGGGTGACGTGGGTGAAGATGGCCCACCGGCCGGCGCCGAGGGTCGCGGCGGCCTCCTCGTAGCGGGTGTCGGCGCCGCGTAGCGCCCCTTCGACGGCGATGACCAGGAACGGCATCGCGACGAACGCCTCGGCAGCCACCACGCCGGCGGTGGTGAACGGCAGGGTGACGCCGAACGTGGCATCGAGCCAGCCGCCGACGAGTCCGCTGCGGCCGAACACCAGCAGCAGCGCCACCCCGCCGACGACCGGCGGTAGCACCAGCGGGACGGTGACCAGGGCGCGGACGAGCCGTCGACCGGGGAAATCCGTCCGGGCCAGCAGCCAGGCCAGGGGCACACCGAGCGCGAGGCAGACGAGGGTGGCGGCGGTGGCGGTCTGCAGCGACAGCCGCAACGCGGTCAGCACGCCGGGTTGGGCCAGCCGCTGCGGCAGGGTGCTCCACGGCGCGCGGATCACCAGCCCGGCGAGGGGCAGGACGAGGAACAGCAGCCCCGCCACGGCCGGCAGCAGCAGGGCCACCGGCACCCGCTGCGGCTGGTGACGGCGCGGTGACGCGGCGGTCGTCCGGACCGGGTCGCCCTGCTGGTCGGGGAGCGTCATCGTCCTACGGGACCTGGAAGCCGGCGCCGGTGAGCACGCTCCGGCCTCCGTCCGACAGCACATGGGCGACGAACGCCTGCGCGCCGACCGGGTTCGGGGCGTCCTTCAGTACGGTGATCGGGTAGTCGTTGACCGCGCGGGCCGACTCGGGGAACTCGACCGCGTCCACGTCGGCGGTGGAGGCTGCGACGTCGGTGCGGTAGACCAGCGCCGCGTCGACCTCGCCGAGTTTCACCTTCGACAGGGCGGCCCTGACGTCCCGTTCCCAGGTGACCGGGGTCAGCGGGACACCGGCGGCGCCGAGCGCCTGCTTCGCCGCCGCGCCGCACGGCACCTGCTCGGCGCACAGGGCGACCTTCACCCCGGGCCGGGCCAGGTCTGCCAGGCCGGTGACTTCCGCCGGGTTGCCCTCCGGTACGGCGATGACGAGCTGGTTCCTCGCAAACGTCACGGTCGGGCCGTTCCCGTTGCCGGCGTCCGTGACGGTCCGCATGGTGCCCGGGTTGGCGGAGGCGAACACGTCGGCGGGGGCGCCCTGGTTGATCTGCGCGGCCAGGGCGGAACTGCCGGCGAAGTTGAACACGACCCGCACCCCCGGGTTGGCGGCCTCGAAGTCCCGGCCGATGCGGGTGAACGATTCGGTCAGTGACGCCGCGGCCAGCACCGTGACGGTGCCGGTCACGCCACCCGCAGCGGGTCGCGGGCCGGTGGTCTGCGCTGCGCCACCGCATCCGGTCAGGACCATCAGCGCCAGCGCGGCCAGGGTCGCCCTGATCCTCCGCGCCCTCACTGGCCGGCCCTCCCCCGTTGGGGCACAGCCGGGGTGGACCGCTCGACCACCACCGTGGTCGACTTGATCACCGCGACCGCGACCGAGCCCACCTGGAGGTCCAGCTCGTCGACCGCCTCGCGGCTCATCAGCGACACCACCCGGAACGGCCCCGCCTGGATGTCGACCTGGGCCATCACCGTGTCCTTGACCACGGCTGTGACGATGCCCCGCAGCCGGTTGCGCGCCGAGGACTCCTCCGACCTGCTGTCCGGATCGGCGGCCTGGGCGCGTACGAAGCCGGCCAGGTCGACCCCGTCGATCACCCGGTGGCCGTGCTCGTCGCGCAGGGCGACGAGCCGGCCGGCGTCCACCCAGCGGCGCACCGTGTCCGTACTGACACCGAGTAACTCTGCGGCCTCACTGATCCGGAACATCGTCACACCCGACACCCTAGCGGGCCGCACCTACGGCAGGATATCCGACCTTGAACCCGTATCTTCCAGGCTTTTGCCGGTTGGCATGCCGCATCTGCCGCAGTGCCGCAGGTGGTTGTCAGAGATGCGTGTGGACCCACTCGCCGAGGGCGCGCGCGCAGCCGCCCACCGACTCCTGCCAGGTACGTTCCGCGCCCTCCCCCGCGTCGTCGCTGACGTGCTTGATCAACCGGATCGGCACCCCGCACTGCCGGGCCGCCGACACCAGCGCGTAGCCCTCCATGTCGACGAGTTGGGCCCGGGCGGCGAGCCGGGCGCGGGCCGCCTCGTCGGCGACGAAGATGTCTCCGGTGGCCAGCACCGGGCCGACGCCGGTCAGAGCCACCGGCGCCCCCACGGTCAGGCCGGTCAGACTCCGCAGGAAATCCGTGTCCAGGTCGTGCTGGATGACGCTGCCCACCTCGTGGGTACCGGTCCAGCCCGGTTGCAGGGCACCGGCGGTACCGAGGTTGATCACCGCCGACGGCCGTGGCCCCCGGGCCAGGGTCACCGCGAGCGCGGTCGCGGCGTTGATCTTTCCCATCCCGGTGAGCAGTACCGGGACACTGCGGTCGAGGTGGGCGGCCTCCTCTGCCAGGGCCAGGACGAGTAGCGGCCGGTCCGGGGTTACCACTCCCTGAAGATCCATCGCGCGATCGTATCCAGCATCCGGCGCCGGACCGAACCCCTGCCGTATCCGGGAGGATCCCGGCGGGGCTGCGCCGGCACCGATGTTGCCGGCACAGCCCCGCCGGGTGACCGGCGGGACCGCCTCGCCCCGACGAGCGGGACTGATGACCCGGCGGACGGAACCTAGACGCGGGTGACGCGTACGGCGTCGGCCACCACGTACCCGGTGGTGCCGGTCCAGCGGCTCACCGCGACCAGGTTCCGGTCACCGGCGGCCAGGTTGAAGGTGCCCAGGGAACGCCAGACGCCGCCGCTGGCGCGTTGGTCCACGTTCACCGTCCGGTTGCCGGAGCTGGTGACGACGATGTGCGGGGTGGCGCTGTTGTAGCCCGGGTCGGCCGGGTGCCGTACCTCGACCCGGTAGTCGCCGGTCTGCGGGATGCTGACCTTGAACCAGGCGGCGTCGCTGGCGAGCGTGGGGTTGGCGAACCGGTAGTCGGCCCCGTAGCGCTGGCTGGAGTAGGTGGACGTACCCCAGTTGCTGCTCGCGGTGAACCGTCCCGTGGTGGCGTTGTCCACGATCGTGCTGTAGGCGGGCGGATTGGTGGTGGTCAGGCCGAGGTGGCTCGCGACGGCCTCCGCGTGCCCCCGGGCGGTGGCGGTGATGAAGTCGGCCCGCTTGAGCAGGTTCGCGTCGGCGACGGTGTCGATGAAGAGGTTCTCGGTGAGTACGGCGGGCATGGTGGTCTCCCGCAGTACGTGGAAGTTTGCGGTCTTCAACCCCCGGTCGGTCACGGAGCCGACCGACCGCATGCCGGCGAGCACCCTGCCGTGCAGGGCGTTGTGCAGGTTGATGGTGGCGGCGTCGGATGTCGGGTACCGGTAGCTCTCGAAGCCGGTGCCGCCGCCGGAGTTGATGTGCACGCTGACGAAGATGTTCGCGCCCCACGCGTTGGCGTCGTCGGTGCGGTAGGTGAGGCTGCGGGTCACATCGGTCGTGCGCGACATCCGGACGTCGACGCTCCAGTTGGCCAGCAGGATGCTGCGCGCCTGCAGGGCGATGGCCAGCGTCAGGGCCTTCTCCTGAAGGCCGTTACCGACCGCGCCCGGGTCGGTGCCGCCGTGCCCCGGGTCGAGGTAGACCTTGGGCAGCGCGGCGTGCGCGCGACCGGCGACAGCCGGTGCCACGGCGGCACCCGCGAGCGCGGCGAGCAGTGTTCGGCGCCGCAACGGTGTGTTGTCGAGCATGGGAGTACCTCGTCATCCGTGACCAGAGAGATCGACACTGGCCAGGACTATAATGAACATCGATCTTTTGTGAAAGATGTCTACAGGGCCAGGTTCGTCGCGCGAAGGTTTCCGCCCTCGCCCCGGTCCCGCGGTGAGGGCAGCCCGCCCGGTCCGCCCGATCCCGCCCGATCAGGTCGGTCCTGGTCGGGACAGGACTCGGCAGCAGGCGGGGATTCCGGCCCGCTGTGGCATGATGTCGCCTCGATCGGCTACATCAGGGCGGTCCGGGACACAGACGGTGAGTGGGAATGCTGCACCCTGGGCTGAAGCTCGGCGACCGGTACCGTCTCGACACCCGTATCGGTGCCGGCGGGATGGGCGAGGTGTGGCGGGCGGTCGACGAGGTGCTCGGCCGGGTGGTCGCGGTCAAGGCCATGCTCCCGGAGGTGGCCGACGAGCCGAGCTTCGCCCGGCGGTTCCTGGTCGAGGCCAAGTCCATGGCCAGCGTGAACCACCCGGCGGTGGCGTCCATCCACGACTACGGCCGTAGCGACGGAATCACCTTCCTGGTGATGGAGTTCATCGACGGCGAGTCGCTGTCCCAGGTGCTGGGCCGGCACGGCCGTCTGACAGCCGCCGACACGATGCGGTTCATCGCCCAGGCGGCGGACGGTCTGCAGGCGGTCCACGACTGCGGGATCGTGCACCGCGACATCAAGCCGGCCAACCTGCTGATCCGCCGCAACGGCTCGCTGCTGATCACCGACTTCGGCATCTCGCGTACCGAGGACGGCACGCACCTCACCGTCTCCGGGGCCGTCCTCGGCACCCCCACCTACCTGTCGCCGGAGCAGGTACTCGGACAGCCCGCCACCGCGCTCAGTGACGTCTACTCGCTCGGGCTCACCGCCTACGAGTGCCTGGCCGGGCATCGGCCCTTCAGCGGGGACAACCCGTACGCGGTGGCCCTGCAACGGGTACAGACCGCACCCCGCCCGCTCGGCGGGGACGTCCCCCGCCCCGTGCTCGACGTCATCGGGCGTGCCCTGGCCACCGATCCGGCCCACCGGTGGCCGTCGGCCGCCGCCATGGCCGACGCGGCCCGGGCTGCCGCGCACGGCCAGTGGATGGCCGCCGGGCACCCGCCGCCACCGCTACCGTCCACGCCCGGATCCGTCCGGTCGACAGCGGTACGACGTCGATGGATCGTGGCCGCCGCGCTGCTGGTGACCACGCTGGTCGGTGGCATCGCGGTGTGGCAGCTGACCGGTACCGGAAACCGGGACGGCGGGCAGACGGCCGGCGCCGACCCGACGCGGCCGGACAACGCGGTACCGACCACGCAGCTACGGAAGGCCGGGCTCGTGGCCTGCGACGCGGCGCTCTGCCCAACCGAACCACTGTGCTGGGGTGGGCTGACCTCGATCAGCGGGACCGCGATGCCGCCCCGCCGCGCCGACTGCACCGGGGAACACTCCTGGCAGACGTTCTCGGCGACCTACCTGCCCGCCGACGCGGTCGACGTACCCCAGGACGAGCTGCTGGCCCGCGCGGACATCGGCGCGGCCTGCTCGGCGCCGGTGATGGCGGCCCGCAGCGCCGATCCGACGGCCACCACCGGCTGGATCCGCGAGCCGTGGCCGGTGAAGCTGCCCGGCACCGAGACCTGGATCGTGCACTGCATGGCCCGGCCGGAGTCCGGCAAGTACTCGGCGTCGGCCTTCGTGACCTCCTGACAGGTCAGGTTCACGCCGGCCGGACCAGCCGCTTCGGCTGCGATGGCCCGGCCGGCGCGGTGGGTCAGCAGTTGGCGGCACTCAGGGTGCAGGGTTTGAGGATGGAGTGGTAGTCGAAGAACCTGGCGGAGGGCTTCTTGCGGATGTGCGAGGTGTCCATGTCCCGGATGACCTGGCCCTCGCCCTGGGTGAAGCCGGGGTTGGACCGGTAGCCGCCCAGGTACACGCCCTCGGGGCCGCTGCGGTTGGCGACGGCGATGTGCAGGTAGTCGCCGGTACGACTCTGCCACAGCGGGCTGAGCAGGCCAGAGGTCATGTCCGCGTTCACCGCCACCACGTCGACCCCCATCCGGGCGAGCACGTGGGAGGTCTCCGGCGGCAGCATGTCGACGTCCTGCATGAGCGCAACCCGGCCGTAGTCACGGTCAATCACCCAGTAGTCGTCGGACAGGTGTGCCGCCGGGATGGACTCGCTGCGGGCGCGGTGCGTTCGGACGTACGGGTAGTCGGTCCCGGTGGAGGTGATCAGCAGGCTCCGGGGGGCCTCGGTGGCGGTCGCCGGGTAGTGGACCAGCAGGTCCAGGTTGTGGCTCTGCGCGTAGCCCCGCATGCTGGCCAGACCAGCGGCGTCCACGGTGAAGTAGTTCGCCGGGAACACCACGAGACGGAGCGTCTGACCGGCTGCGACCGCAGCCGTGCGGGCCTGTTCGGCGGCGGCCTGTGCGGCGGCCCACGGGGTCTGGGCCGGGCCTGGGTCGACGGCGGCGGTGGCGAACGTGGTCGCCGCCGGCTGCTTGAACTGGGTCTGGGTGTAGGTCTCCAGGGTGTCCTGGGCCAGCAGCGAGTACATCCCGGGCCGGCGTTCCACCGGGAACGTGCGGGTCTGCCGGACCGGCACCAGGCCGTACCCGATGGCGTCTACGTGCGCGGACAGGTCGGCCAGGATCGTGCCCTGGTGGGTGGCGATGATGCTGCGGGAGCCGTAGTTGAAGTCGTAGGCGTAGGGCGAGGGGATGGTGAAGGTGTCCTGGGTGAAGGCGGTCGGCTTCGTCCCGGCGGTGCCGGATCCGTAGCGGTTGGCGACCACCATGGCGAAGTCGTTCTCGAAGGTCCGCAGCCGGACGAAGTCGGTTTCGATGCCCACGTTGGCCGGTGCCAGCAGCAGCGTGGCGCCCGCCACCGCAGCCGCCCGGGGGAACTGCGAGTAGAACATGTCGGAGCAGATCACGAGGGCGATCCGCCCGTACGGCGTGTCGAAGGTGGGCACCGGCGCATCGGTGATGGCGTTGTACGAGGACTCCAGGAGGTGGTTGCGCTTACGGTAGACGCCGGCCACCTTCCCCAGCGGGTTGAGCAGCACCGCCACGTTGAAGTACAGGTTCTGCTGGGGCACGTACTGGGGCATGCCGAAGGCGATGTAGGCGTCGTACTGGTCGGCGATCTGGCCGAGGGCCTGGGTGCTCGGGCCGGGGACCGTCTCCGCCACGGTGGCGATCTCGGAGCGGCTGAAGAACGAGTACCCGCTGGTTGCCATCTCGGGCAGCACGATGATCTTCGCGCCGTTCTGGGCCGCCTCGGTCGCCAGATCGACCAACTTGGCCCGGTTACCGGCGACGTCGCCCTCGGTCGGCGCGAAGTGGATCGTCGCGATCTTGACGGTGGTCGTCCGCCCCGCCGTCGAACCGTCGACCGGGGAGGGGCTGGCGTGTGACGGTCCTGCGGTGAGCCCGACGACGATCGCCAGGGCCAGGCTTGCCGGGACCAGGCGTGGGTGAGGTCCGAGGATACCCATCTTGTCCTCTCTGTCTGAGGTGGACTATGCCTGCTCGCCGCGGGCGGCGAGAGCAGCGCCGAGAAGGCGTCGAGCGACCTGGGGGTTGGACGCGAGGTGCACGTGGATGTAGCTGGCGACGACGTTGCCGACCGCGTATCCCGCAACCGAGGTGGCGCCGTCGCTGCTGGTGACGTCGAACAGGTGCGGCAGGGTCGCGGTACCGGCGATGCGGGACTGGTGGAACTCCTGTCCGCGCAGCGTCGTACCGGCTGGCCCCAGGGGCGAATCCTGCCGGGTGCGTACCTCGACGTACCGGATCGCCAGGTGTGCGGGGTCCATCACCACGTCGAGGGGCAGGATCCCGGTCATCGGGTGGAGTGTCCCGTCGTACCCGGTGAGGGAGTCCGCGAGGTACATCAGGCCGCCGCACTCGGCGTAGATGGGCGTCCCGGTGGTGGCGCGGCGACGCAGTTCCCCGGCCAGTCCGGTGTTCGCCGCGAGTTCGGCGGCGAAGCTCTCCGGGTATCCCCCACCGATGTACACCGCGTCGGTGCCGTCGGGCAGGGCCGGATCACTGGTCGGGCGGAACGGCACCAGCTCGAATCCGGCGGCCCGGAGTACGCGCAGGTTCTCCTCGTAGTAGAAGCAGAAGGCGGCGTCCCGGGCGACGGCCAGACGGGCACGGGCCGGTGCCGGTGCGGCCGGTGCGGTATCGGCGGGCTCGGTGATGTCGGCCGGCTCGGTGGCTCGCCCACCGGCCACAGCCAGGAGCCGGTCGATGTCGAGATCCGCGCCCGCCCTGCGCTGTGCGTCGTCGCGTTCGGCGCGCGAGGTCGGGTTCTCCTCGACGGTCAGCAGTCCGAGGTGCCGCTCGGGTACCGCCAGTCCGGCCTGGTACGAAACGGTGCCGACCACGAGGTCGCGCAGCTCGGGGCGGAGCGAGTCGAGGACCATCTGGGCGTGGCGCTGGCTTCCGGTGCGGTTGAGGATGCAGCCGGCGACGGTCAGATCCGGATCGAAGTCGCGCATGCCGGCCAGGACGGCACCCGTCGTCCTGGTCATCCCCCACACGTCGAGGACGACCACGACCGGCACGTGCAGGAGCTTGGCCAGGTGGGCCGCGCTGCCGACCTCGGTGCCGTCGGCGCCGTCGAAGAGGGCACCCATCGATTCGATGACGCTGATGTCAGCGCCCGTCGAAAAATTGTGGAACGACCGCCGGATCGCGTCGGGACCCATCATCCACAGGTCGAGATTGATCGCCGGCCGACCGGTCGCCTCGGTGTGGTATGCGGTGTCGATGAAGTCCGGACCGATCTTGAATGCCTGCACGGTGAGCCCACGGTCGCGCAGCGCCCGCAACAGGATCGCGACGGTGGTGGTCTTTCCGGCGCCGCTGTGGGAGGCGGCCACCAGGATCGCCGGTCGGACATTCCGGATACCGGGCGACCCGGACTCCATAGCCACGTCTGGATGATGCCACAACGGCGTTCGCAATTCGGGAAACGACACCGGCACGACCGGCGGAACTGCGCCGGCCGACCCGTTCGAAATTACCGCTCCTGTCGGACCTCCGGCATTGCGCAATCACCGGCGACGGCGGGTACGGAAATGGTCAGACCGTATTCCGGCTGATCTCACCCGCCCGACCGGGCCGCCGGCAGCGCTCAGCTATCCGGTTTCACGCACGACCTGCGACGCCCTGCCGGGCACAGCATGGTCGCCGCGATCCGCGCACCGGCGTCGCCCGCTGGTCGACGGCCGCACCAGACGTCTGACTCGCAGCCTGTCGAGCTGCACCGTCTGTGCCAGCAGGCGAGGGCTGGCCGTCCCGCCGGTATGACACCGGGCACCTGTCTCCGCCCTGATCGACCTCGACTGCCCGGTGAGCCACTCGTTTCCCCGAAAGTCGCGGTGTCCGCCCAGGCGGATAGCGCGATTTCCTGGAAACGGAGTGGGTCGAGAGGGGGTATCCCCGGGGGGTATCCCCGAACCGAGCGGAGGCAGGTGGATGTCGGGCCGAGGAAAGCGTTTGCCCGCGTCCCGTCGGGCACTTTCCTCCGAACCACCACCACAAGGAGCCGCGCATGACACCCCTGACCAGGAGCAGACGACCACGCCGGTGGCGTACCGGCCCGGTATTCGCGGCCGTGCTGGTCCTCGTCGGCGCCGGCACGCTGGTCGCTGCGCCGGCCGCGTCAGCGGCCACCGTCGACACCGGGGCGACGTACGTGTTCGTCAACCGGCACAGCGGCAAGGCAATGGACCTGTGGAACTGGTCGACCGCCGACAACGCGCCGGTCAACCAGTACACCCGCAACGACCTCGCCGTGCAGCAGTGGCGGTTCGTCGACGTCGGCAGCGGCTACTACCAGGTCCGGTCGGTGCACAGCGGAAAGGTCCTGGAGGTGCCCAACGCCAACGACGGGGTCCAACTGGTACAGAGCACCGCCGCCAGCGGCAACACCCGCCAGCACTTCCGGCTGGCCGACTCCGACAGCGGGTACGTCCGGTTCATCAACCGGCGCTCCAGCAAGGCCCTGGACCTGTGGGGTTGGTCGACCGCCGACGGCGCGTTGATCCCCCAATACCAGGATCTCGGGGGCGCCAACCAGCAGTGGCAGCTGGTGGCCCTGTCCACCAGCGGGTGCGGCAGCGGGTCGTTCCACGCCGAGGCCGTACTCAGCGGCAGTACCTGGACCGCCCGCAACGGCGGCAGCACCGTCTACACCGGCACCGACATGCGCGCCGCCGTACAGGCCGCAGTGAACAGCCTCAGCGCCGGCCGGACCAGCAAGCAGCGGGTTGTCGTACGCGGCTCCGGCTCGATCAGCGCCGGCTCCCGGATCTCCCTGCCCAGCTACACCACGATCGACGTGTGCGGCACGATCAACGTCAGCGGATCCGGCACCGGCGACCAGGCACCCATCTACTCCCGGGGTACCACCCAGGTGGAGGTCCAGCACCTCACCGTCACCGGCACCCCGCTGTACGGGATCTTCCTACGAAACGTCACCGACGTGATCCTCGGCCAGATCGACATGCGGCTCTCCGGCGGCCTGGGCGTCCGGATCGACAACCGGGGCGACACCAGCCAGTGGACCCGGAACGTGCGCATCGACAACGTCTACGTCTCGGGTGCCAGCTCGCACGCGGTGGAGACGTACGGCGTGGACGGCCTGACCATCGGTACGGTGACCGCCCGCAACGTGGGCGAGTCCGGACTGCTGCTCAACGAGACCGTCAACGCCACGGTCAGCACCGTCGACGCCGAGAACGCCGGTACCGGCACCGGCTACGCCGCGTTCCGGATGGCCAACCGCAACGGCCGGATCGGATCCAGCTACCCCACCAACATCCGGGTCGGTACCGTGCGCGCCCGGGGCGGCGGCCGGGGCATCTTCTGCGTCTCCGAGTCCGGCGGCGCGACGATCGACCGGGTCGACATCGCCAACACCGGCAACAACTCGATCCTGATCGAGAACTGCTACGGCGTGAACCTCGCGGCCAACGGCGGCACGATCAGCGGTGGCGGCGAGGTGCGGCTGGCCGAGCGTACCGAGTTCCCCGGCAACCGCGACATCACGCTGCGCAACTTCACCCTGGTCAACAACCGGATCGTGGAGAACCCCTGCGCGGACAACCTGACCATCAGCAACATCACCCTGAACAACTCGACGATCAGCCGCTGCTGACCGGTACCCGCTGACCCCGTGCGGTCCGCCACCGGCGGCCCCGTAGCCGCTGGAACAGGTAGGTGGCCGGCCCCGTAGTGCGGGACCGGCCACCTGTCGGACGTCCGGCTGAGCCGTTACCTCCAGGAGTCGTTGCTGGTGTGGGTGCCGGTCGACGGGGTGGTGAAGGTGCGGTTGCCGCCGGACTCCCAGGTGAAGGAGCCGTCGGGGTTCTTCTTGACGTACTTGTAGGCGATGGCGGTGTTCGGGGGCAGGTTGACCGTGGCCCGCCAGACCGGGTAGTCCGCCGAGGACAGTGCGATCCCGTTGGCCGGGTTCCAGCCGCCGAGGGCCGCGAGGTTGCCGACGACGTACACGTTCTGGCCGTAGTACGTGGACACGTTGGCGTTAAAGGCGCCGGTGACCTGCTGCGCGGCGGTGTCGCCCCGGAAGGTCTCGGTCAGGGCGTAGTCGCCGCTCGCCGGGGTCGTGAAGACCCGGTTGCTCCCGGACTCCCAGGTGACGCTGCCGGACGGGGTCTTCTTGATGAACTTGTACTCCACCGCGGTGGACTTGGGCAGCTCGACCGTGCCCCGGTGGACGTCACCGCCCTGGGCGGTCAGCGGGACCGCATTGGCCGCGTTCCAGGAACCGAGCGCCGGGATGCTGCCGACGACGTAGAGAGCCTGGTCGCTGCTCGTCGTGGCGGTGACGGTGAAGGTGGTGGACACCGTGTCGGTGACCGGCGGCGGGACGTAGGTGTCGGTCCTGGTCACCGTGCCCGTCGCCGGGGTGGTGAAGGAGCGGTCGGCGGCCTCCTGTTCCACCACGGTGGTGCCGTTCTTGATGACGTACCGGTAGGAGATCCCGGTCCCAGCCGGCAGGTCGACGGTCGCGGTCCAGGTGCTGCCGTTCGCGGTCAACGGCACCGAGTTGGCGGTGTTGTTGTTGCCCAGCGCCGAGACGTTCCCGACGACGTGCAGGGTCTGGCCGGCGGCCAGGCTGGCACTCGCGTTGAAGGTGGTGGCGACCCGGACGGGATTCGTCGCCCTGGCGTTGGCGTGGATGGCGACCGCGTTGTTGCCGGGGATCGTCACCGTGGCCCGGCCGCCGGAGACGGTGACCGTGGTGCCCGTGCAGCCGGAGCCCGAGGCGGTGCCGGAGATGACGTCGCAGTACGCACCGTCGGCGAGGCCGGTGACGAACTCGGCGGTGGCGCTGCTGCCGGAGTCGTTGATGCCGATCCAGGCCTGGTCACCCCGGTGGAAGCCGATGACGTTGCTGTTGACCGCGGTGAAGTCCGAGATGGTCTTGACCGACCTGGCGGCGTTGGCCCAGCCGACCATGCCCTTGATCCCGGTGGACTGGGTCAGACAGGTCCAGGCCACCCCGCAGACGGCGTTGGTGACGTACCCGCTGCCGTTCGACGGCGGCGACTGGTTACGGTTCGACCAGGTGAAGCTGTCGTAGACCGACGGCTTACCGTGCGGGTAGGCCAGCACGAAGTAGTTGGCCAGGGTGTAGTCGGTACCGTTCTTGTAGGACAACACCACGCCGTCACGCTCGAGGTCGTGGTTGGTGACCATGGCGAAGACGTTGGCGCTGGGTGCGTCGAGATTCCAGTTGGGGATGCCGGCGAGGTTCGAGATCGACCCCTGGAACGCGGACCTGATGCCCTTGGCGTAGGCGAAGTCGAGGACGTCGCCGTTGCCGATGAACGCCCGGGCCTTCAGCGCGTCGTTGGAGGCGCCGTCGAAGATCTCCTGGGCGACGTACGGGCGCTTGTTCTCCGCGGTGGTGTTGCTGAGCTTGCTGAGGATCGCCGCGAAGTCGGTCTTCTTGACGTGCTTGACCGCGTCGACCCGGAACCCGTCGACGCCCAGGCTGATCATGTCGTTGAGGAAGGCGGCGATCTTGTTGCGGACCTCCTCCTTCTCGGTGTAGAGGTCCGACAGGGACAGCAGCTCGCAGCTGGTCACCTGGGCCTCGTTGTTCCAGTCGGTGATCCCGCCGGAGGTCGGGCAGTTGTCACCGGGGTGGTGGAAGTCGCTGTGCCCGTACGGCACCGCCGGGTAGCTGTAGCCGGAGAACTGGGTGCCGGCGTACCCGACGCTCCCCGCCGGGTTGTTCGTTCCGGCCATGTGGTTGACGACCGCGTCGACGTACACCCGCACGCCGGCGCTGTGGCAGGCGGTGACCATGTCCGCGAACTGCTGGCGGTTACCGAACCGGCTCTCCAGCTTGTACGACACCGGCTGGTACACCTCGTACCAGGGGTGCACCCCGTCGGCACTGTTGGGCAGGCTGACCGACTCCTGCGGCGGGGCGACCTGCACCGCACCGTAGCCGGCGGGACCGAGGTGGTTGGTACAGGCGGCGGAGACGGAGTTCCAGTTCCACTCCCACAGGTTCGCCGTCACCTCGCTGTCGTTGAGCGTGACGGCGGCGCTGGCGGGGGTTGCGGCGGTAGTCACCACGACGGCGGGCATGGCCGCGGCGGCGGCTACCGCGGCGGCCAGCAGCAGGTGACGGGCAGCGGAGCGGAGTGGTGGTCTCGACGGTTTCATGGTGGTGGGGCCTTCCGGTTGACGGGGGAGCACGCGACTGTGGACGGCCGTCCTCGTAGCAAGACGATGCGCGACGACTGAAACTTTTTGCAAGACCTTGCGGCAAGGTTTGTGAAACCCGGCGGCAACTTCCCGGCCACCTGGGGGCACCCCATCGTCATCAACGAAGGTCAACCCACACACTGGATGGCCCGCGCCGGAACCGGTCACCACCGACGACCTGTCCACATGGCGGGATCGGTCCGGTCGACCCGGCGTGCGGCGGGAGCCGCCCCCACCGCACGTCCGGTCACGTCCGACCGCCGGCACCCCCTCGACCGCCGGTCTCCCGCAAAAACGACCAGCGCGATTCCCGCAAAAATGACCAACTCGCAGATGACGATCCATGGCGGTACCGGCGACGCCGGAGAAACGCCGGACGCCAACCCGGAACCCGACTGCCCGTCCCACATGTCGGCGCAATCGGCGCCGACGACCAGTGCTACTACCTACCCCTGCCGCCCCGGGAAACCTTGACGAACAGCAGGCGTCAGCCTTAACTTCGTCGCAAGCGTTTCCAGCAAGTTTCATCGTTCTTGCTGGATCCCGCAGCGGTTCCGCGCCCGCCGGCCCTGACCGTCATGCCGGTTACGCCCTCGCCTGTCTTCACTATGCCCGGAGGAGACACAAGTGCCCGCCACCCCACCCCCGCACCGTCGACAGGCCCGCACCACCACTGCCTGCCGGCGGCACCGCTCCACTCGTCAGACGTCTGCCACGATGGTGCAGCGAAGCTGAGGGCGGCCCACCACGGACACCGATTCGGACCAGGTCCGGCATGCGCACGGTGGTGGCCCGGGGTGCGTCGGCGCGAAGGTCAGGTGGGGAACCGGCCGGCTCGGAGCCGGTTGCCCCCGTCGCCGGATCCGGTGTCTCCCCGTCGTTACGGACAGCGTCCCTTGGAACCGGAGCGGCGCAGGAGACCGTGCGGCCGTACCGACGTTCCCACGTCGGTACGGCCGCACGGTCGACCCTTTCGTCACCGGGACCGGGTGACGATCAGGTGCCCCGGGTACTCGCGCCGGGAAGGGCGGTCACAGGGCGGTGCCGGTGACGTTGCTGCCCGACTTCGTCACCCGGCAGGTCACCGTCGTGCCACTCCAGAAGTGGAAGGTGAGGGTCACCGGAGCACCGTCGTTGACCTCGGCGAAGAAGGCGGAGGTCAGCGTGATCACGTTGGTGCTGTAGTTGGGCGCGAAGGTGACGTCGAACTCCTTGAACGAGGTCCAGTTGTGCGGGCCGGCGTTGCTGCCGTCGGCGTACTTGGCCTCCATGGTGGCGAGTTGGTCACCGCGGAACTGGGTGGGGATCGCGAACGAGCTGGTCGTCCCGGTGGCGTTGCTCAGGATCGGCCGGTCGTAGGTGATCACGTTGATCCGCCACGGCACGCCCTGGGAGAACCGTGCGTGCAGCGTCGCGTTGACCCCGTGCGCCCGGTTGCCGGTCAGCCGGGTCAGCGCCGACGCGGTGAACGTCAGCTGGTCGCCGCTGACGGTGTAGTCGGTCCCCTGGACCAGGTCGGCGGTGCCCTGCCGCACACCCAGGAACGAGGTCCCGTTGAGGTTCAGCGTGAGCGTCTCGGCGGTGATCGCGCTGGCCTTGGCGTTGAACACCAGGTCCGACGAGGCGGTACCCGACCGGGTGGTCCAGCTCGACGTGATCTGCGCGAACAGCTCCGGGTCGGACCAGGTGAAGGCCGTCCGGTTGAAGTGCTGGCCTTTGTCCCAGAGCATGGTGGTGATCTTCTTGGTCCGCGCGTAGTAGCCGAGGAACTCGAAGAACTTGAGCTTCTCGCCCTGCTCGATGGTGCCGGTGTGCCGGTCGAAGCCGAGCAGACCGTACTCCCCGATGATCACCGGGATGCCCCGGGCGACGAACGCGTTGTACACCCGGTCGAAGGAGTCGGTCAGGTCCTTCTGCACCGTGGCGTCGAAGCGGGTACCGCCAGCGACGTTGACGCTGAACGGCCAGTAGCCGTAGTAGTGCACGGTCGCGATGAGGTTGCGGTCGTCGAGGGCGGTGAAGGTGGCTGTCAACTCGTCGATGCGGGCCTGGTCGGAAGAGGTGTGCAGAGTCGGCAGCACCAGCAGGCGGGTGGCGTTGTTGCCGCCGGACTGCCGCACGATGGTGTGGAACGACGTGTTCAGCTCGTTGAGCAGGGTGGCGTTCTGGGCGTCGCCGGAGCTGTTGCTGAACTGGGGCTCGTTGACGCTCTCGAAGACCAGCTTCGGCGACGAGTTGCGGAAGGTGCTCGACAGCTGGGTCCAGATCGCGTTGTACCTTGCCAGCACGTTGGTGCGGTCGGCCGGCATGTTCGCGATCCACTGCCACGAGTCGTGGTGGATGTTGATCATCACGTAGAAGTCGTCGGCGAGCGCCCAGTCGACGACCTCCTTGACCCGGTTGAGGTAGGCCGCCTCGATCGGGTAACTGGGCGCGCCGCCCAGGTGTGCGCTCCAGGTGACCGGGATGCGGATGCTCTTGAAGCCTTGCGCCTTCACGTTGTCCAGCAGCGCCTCGGTGATACGCGGGTTGCCCCAGGCGGTCTCGTCCGAGCCGACGGCGTCGAGGGAGTTGCCGAGGTTCCAGCCGGGCTGCATGGCGGCCACCGTCGCCATCGCGTCACCGGGCGGCGGCGTGGTGGGCGGCGGCGTGGTCGTCGGCGGAGGGGTGGTGCCACCGACGTTGCCGGTGCAGGTGACACCGTTGAGCGCGAACGTCGTCGGCGCGGTGTTGGTGCCGGACCACGAACCGTTGAAACCGAACGACACCGTCGCGTTGGTGCCGAGGGCGGCGTTGTAGCCGACGTCGGTCGCCGTCACGGTGCTGCCGGAGGAGGTGACCGTGGCGTTCCACGCCTGGGTCACCTGCTGACCGGACGGGAACGTCCAGGTCAGCCGCCAGCCGTTGATCGGGTCGCCGAGGTTGGTCACGCTCACGTTCGCCGTGAACCCGCCCGGCCACTGGTTGGGGGCGGAGTAGGTGACCTGGCAGCCCGCAGCGGCGTACGCGCTGACCGCGAACGTCAGGCCGAGGCTGGCCAGCAGTGCCGTGACGGCGGTCGTGACCAGAGCGATCCGCCATCGTGTCCGTCGTACCGTGCTTCGCAGACCGGTCATGACGCTCCTCGCCGGGAAAGATGCTGCCGTTTCGGGTGACCCGTCAGGGCCGCACGGTTGACACGGACGACACCTGGGTCGGCTGCAGATTAAGTTTGGGATCCAAACTTTGTCAATTGATGTACCGACATATGAGGGGCTCAGGGCTACCCGGCCGGCGTGCCCTGGGCCGGCCGGCGCACCCCGGGCCGGCCTACGCACCCCGGCCGACTGCTGCCGGCGGCACGGATGCCGCCGGCAGCAGGGGTCAGGTCAGCTCAGAGCCGGGCGCCCACGTCGGCGCCGTTGGTCGGGTGCAGGAACGTCGACGTCGGGATGGACCCGTCCACGGCCCGGGGGCCGGTGATCGTCGAGGAGTTGGTGCTCACGAAGGTCCACGTACCGCCGAGGTTCCACGAGTTGTTGGACCCGGTGGAGCTGCCCAACGAGACGTTGGTGGTGTTGCCCACCGACAGGTTCCGGTTGACGATGGAGGTCGACCGGGAGACGTCGAAGCCGGCCTTGCCGTTGTCCCAGGCGGTGTTCCGCTCGAAGACCAGCGAGCCGGGGTTGCCGTTGTCGATGAAGCCGCTGGCCGAGTTGCCCCAGGCCATCGAGTTGCGGGTGATGTGGTTGACCGCCGGACGGGGGTCGTTGCCGCCGCCGTTCTTGAACCCGTTGCCGTCGCCGCTGTAGTCGGGCAGGTTCCAGTAGTTGTAGCCGTTGTCGTAGGCGACGCTGCTCTCGATCAGGATCGGCGACAGGAACAACCACGCGTCGAAGCCGTCGTCGGCGTTACGCCACAACCGGGCGCCCCGCACCACGTTGCCCGTGCCGGAGCCCTCCTTGATCGCCAGCCCGTCCGCGCTCTCGCCGTTCTTGCGCGGGTCTCGGTTGCCGTAGCTGTCCAGGTTGATGATCTGGTTACCCGACGAGGCGCCCTGCAGGTGCAGACCGGACTCGTAGTTGTCCCGGGTGATCAGGCGCTCGTACCGGCCGTTGTTGGTGTCCACACCGAAGATGCCGTACGGGCCGTTGATGATCTCCAGGCCGATGAACCGCCACCAGTTGCCCTCGACGTGCAGGGCGCCACGGTCCGAACGCGGGATGCTGGAGCCGACGGCACCCGGGGTGTACGGCATGTTCTCCCCGTCGATGATCACGCGCTCGCCGTTGTAGTTGGTCAGCGTGATCGGCTGCGACGAGGTACCGTCCTTGAGGATCTTGATGGTGACGCTGGGCGCGTAGGTGCCGCCCCGCACCGCGATGGTGCCGCCCGGCTGGACCAGGTCGTGGGCACGTTGGATGGTCTTCAACGGCTGGGACAGGGTGCCCGGGTTGGCGTCGTTGCCGTTGGTGGCCACGACCAGGGTGCCCGTGGGCGGCGTGGTGGTGGGCGTCGGCGACGGCGTGCTGCTCGGCGATGTCGTCGGCGTGGGCGTGGGCGAGATGCTGGTCGGCGGCGGGGTGGTGGGCGGGGTGGTGCCGCCGTCGGTGACCACCACGTCGTCGAAGGAGGCCGAGGAGTACGCGGTCTGTAGGCCGATGCGACCGGCACTGACCAGGGAGCTGGTGCCCTGCCCGATCACGGTGCCGTCCACGCTGCCCCGGACGGTGGTGCCGAAGACATCGATGGCGAGGGTGTACCAGGTGCCGGTGGCGACGGTCCGGGAGGCGCTAGCGAGGACGGTCACCGAGCTGCCGCTGACCGCCTGCAACTGCACCTGGTTGGCCGGCAGCAGGGCGAGCCGGTAGTACACCGTGGACCCGGAGGCGCGGGCCAGCAGGCTGGTGTGGCCGGCGGCACCGAGGCTGAGCGGCTTGACCCGGGCCTGCACCGTGTACGCCGTCCAGCTCGTGCCGCCGGCGAAGATCCGGGCGTTCTCGCTGGTCGCGTTGGACTGCTGGACCACCTGGGAACCGTCGGACAGGACGGTCCAGGTGCCGCCGGACTTGGACCAGCCGGAGGTGTCGCCGTCGGAGAAGTCGTCACTGAAGACGGTGGCGGCGGAGGCGGTCGCGGTCATGCCGACCACGAGCGCGGCCGCGGGCGCGAGCACCCCGGCCAGGATCAGGGCCAGCCGACGCTGGCGGGACGAGCGCATGAAGGTGTACCTCCGGGGACGTGGTGGGTACTACGTGAAAGCGCTTTCCCCGGAGAAGCTACGAGTGCGCATTCGCCTCTGTCAACCTTTCGGTCGGCGGGCGGGGCAGCCCATGACCGGCCGGTGAGCGGCCTGCGGCGGCTTCCCGCTCCGCCCGGTACAGCAGCCAGGCGGCAAGCAGACCACCGGCGAGGACCGCGACGGCCCCCACCGTCTGGCCGGTCTCCAACGCGGAACGGAAGGCCTCGGACACCTGTCCCCGTTCGGCATCGGTGCCGGCGGCTGCCAGGGCTGCGGGGAACGACCCGGCGCCGGCGAGGGCGGCCGGCAGCAGGGCGGCGAAGCGGGCGTTGAGTACGGCGCCCAGCACGGCGATGCCGAGGCTGCCGCCGACCTCGGACATGGTGCCGTCGACCCCGGCGCCGGCCCCGGCCTTCTCCGTCGGGATCGCGCTCATCACGGCCTCGACGATGGCCGGGGTGGCCAGAGCGCAGCCGGTACCCATCACGAGCAGCCCAACCAGCAGCACCGCGTAACTGTCCGACGGGATGTGGGTGATGGCCGCGAGTCCGGCGGCGAGCAGGACCATCCCGACAGCGATCGACAGCGCCAATCCGAGTCGACGGATCAGCCACGCGGCGACCCCACCGAGGTTGAGCAGCACGATGGACAGCGCGAACGGCACCATCCGCAGCCCCGCCTCCCAGGCCGGGTAGCCCCGGACGAACTGGAGGTGCTGAGTGAGCAGGAACAACGCGCCGGTGGCGCCGAAGGTGATCAGGACAACCCCGCAGACCGCACCGACGAAGCCCCGGTCGCGGAAGAAGTGCATGTCCAGCATGGGATCGGCGACCCGGCGCTCCCAGGCGACAAAGAGTCCGATCAGGCCCACACCGGCACCGGCCGCACCGAGCACCGCCGGTGAGGCCCAGCCCCGCTCCGGTCCGGAGATGATCGCCCACACCAGCGCGGTCAGCCCGGCCGTGGAGAACAGCACCCCACCCAGGTCGGGACGGCCGCCCGTTCCCCTGCCGGATTCCGGGACCAGCGCCCAGGTCGCCACCAGGCAGACCAGCACGATCGGGATGTTCACCAGAAAGATGGCGCCCCAGGGCAGGTGGGCGAGGATGATGCCACCGATCGGCGGGCCGGCGGCGTAGCCCAGTGCGCTGGTCGCCGCCCAGATGCCGATGGCGCGGGACCGTTCGGCGGTGTCGAAGACCTGCATCGCGACGGCGAGGGTGGCGGTGACCAGGAGGGCACCGCCGACGCCCATGCCGGCGCGGGCCACGATGAGTTGCCCGCTGGTGCCGGCGAGCCCGGCGGCCAGTGAACCGAGTCCGAACAGGACGAGCCCGGCCAGCAGCATCCGGCGGCGACCGTACCGGTCGGCGGCGCTGCCGGCGGTGAGCAGCAGCCCGCACTGCACCAGCGCGTACGCGTTGATCATCCACTGCACGTCGGCGGAGCTGGCGGCCAGTTCGGTGGTGAGCACCGGCACCGCGACGGTCAGCACGGTGTTGTCGAGCACCACGGTGAGCTGGGCGAGGCAGAGTACCGCCAGGATCAGCCACCGGGTGGCGGGCCGGCCGGAGGGCGGCCCGCTGCTCACCGGCGCGTTGCTCACCGGCCCGGGGCGAAGCGGGCGAGCGGGTTGGTCAGGGTGCCGACGAACTGCAGCGCGGCCGACGGGTCGGCGAGGTCGACCATCTGCTGGTTGTTGCGCAGCTGTAGCCGGTTGAGGCAGGACAGGGCGAACTCCGGGGCGAACAGGTCGTACCGGCGCAGCCGGTCGGCCAGGTGCGGGACGCTGTCGGCGTAGTCGGACGCGCATGCGGCGACGGTGCGCCAGAACGTCTCCTCGTCGAGGACACCCTCGCTGACGAGGATCGCGTTGAGGTGACGGAAGAAGCAGTCGAAGACGTCGGTGAAGATCGAGAGGATCTTCTCGTCCTCGGGGATGGCGGCCCGGATCCGGTCCACCTGCGGGGGCAGGTCGGCGTCCGGGTCCATCACCACGATCTCCTCGGCGATGTCCTTGAAGATCGCCCGTTCCACGGTGCCGTCGTGCAGGACGAGGATGACGTTCTCGCCGTGCGGCATGAAGGCAAGATCGTGGGCGTAGAGGCTGTGCAGCAGCGGGACCAGGTAGGCGTCGAAATAGCGGCGCAGCCACACCGCCGGCGCCAACCCCGACTGTGCGATCAGCGCGGCGGCGAGCGAGCGGCCGTCGCGGTCGGTGTGCAGCAGGGCCGCCATGGTGGTCAGCCGCCGGCCCGGTTCCAGGGCGGGGACCGGACTCTCCCGCCACAGGGCGGCCAGCATCTTGCGGTACGGGGAGTACCGGTCGGTGGCCGCCTCGTACTGCCGGTGGCGGTAGCCGATCGCGGCCCGTTCCCGGATGATCGTCAGTCCGGTGCCCTTGAGTACCGGGTCGTTGTCGATGAGGTCGGCGAGCCAGTCGTTGATCGCCGGGGTGGCTTCCATGTAGGCGGCGGACAGGCCCCGCATGAAGCCCATGTTCAGCACCGACAGCGCGGTCTTGACGTAGTGCCGGTGCGGGGCGGTGATGTTGAAGAAGGTGCGGATGGACTGCTGGGCGAGGTACTCGTCGGCTCCTTCACCGAGGCAGACCAGGCGACGCTGGGCGATCTCGCCGGCGAAGGTGACCGACATCTTGTTCCACCACTGCCAGGGGTGCACCGGGATGAGCAGGTAGTCGGCCGGGTCGAGGCCGAGGCCGGTGAGGGTGTCGGCGAAGCGGGCCAGGGTGTCGTCGCCGAGTTCGGCGCGCAGGTGGCTGCCGTAGTCCAGGTCGGCGGCGCAGGTGAAGGTGGTGTGGTCGCGGTGGGCCGCCAGCCAGATCAGCCGGACCGGTTCGGCCGTCTCCGGGGCGTAGCGGTGGTACTCGTGCACGCCGAAGCCGATCCGGCCGCTGTTGGCCACGAAGCACGGGTGACCCTCGGTCATCTGGGTCTCGATGGTCTGGAAGTCCGCGCGGGCCAGGTCGGTGGCGTCCAGCGCCGGTCGGCCCAGTTTGTACGCGGTGCTGGCCAGGGTGGAGCTGATTTCCTCCAGGTAGACCGGCAGGATCTGGTCGGTGAGGCCGAGTGCGTCGCGCAGTTCCAGGCAGAGGTCGACGGCGTCCAGCGGCAGGTCGGCGTCGCCGCGTCGGCGGGTGATGCTGTCGGCGTCGACCTGCCAGTGGTAAAGGCTCAGCAGCCGCGCGGCGAAGCGGTACTCCACCGTCCCGTCGTCGCTGCGGACCAGGTAGTGCCCCGCGCCGGTGGGCTCCGGGCTGATCAGGCGCTCGTGGGCGAACTCCGCGAGGGCCTTGCGGACCAGCAGACGGTTGGCCTGCGACCATGCCTGTGGGGTCAGGTGGTCCACGGCTGCGGCGGGGTTCACGCGGGTACCTCTCCTCGGGTGGCGGCCAGGAACTGGTCGCGGGTGCAGACGCTGAGCAGGGCGTTCTTCTCGGGCTTGGCGATCGGGCCGACGACGGTGAAGCCGACGGCGGCGTTGAGCGCGTGCACCGCGCGGTTGCGCATGTCGGGTTCGACCACGACGCGCCGGACGGTCGGGTCGGTGAACAGCCACGCCAGCACGGTGGTGATCACCGCGCGGGTGAAGCCGTGCACCGGAGTGTCGGTGGGTGCGCACAGGAAGTGCATGCCGATGTCACCGTCGGCCGCCTCGTACCGGCCGGCGAGTTCGACGTGGGCGGGATCGTAGCGTTCGACGAGGAAGGCGGGACGGTCCTGCCAGAGTCCGACGAAGGCATCGTGGTGCGGGTGGGCGGCGATGTGCCGGTACTCGTCGGCGACCCGGGTCACGTCGGCGTCCTGCATCAGCCAGAACGCCGCCTTGGGATGGGTCACCCAGGTGTGCAGCAGCGGGGCGTCGGTGTCCGGGTCGAGGGTACGCAGCGCGAACCGGCCGAGCCGTTCGTCGGTGCGCTGCCAGATCGGCGCGGTCACGCGGCGGTCCCCGCCGGTGCGCCGAACTCCTGGAAGGCGATGCTCTTCTCGATCGGGTAGTGCTCGCGGCCGGTCAGGTCCCGGATGATCCAGGAGTTGCGGTACGGCCCCATGCCCAGGTCGGGTGAGGTGATGCTGTGCGTGTGGGTGCCGGCGTTCTGCAGGAAGACGCCCCGACCCGTGTGGTCGATGCTGTAGTTACGGGCCACGTCGAACCGGCCGTGGGCGTCCCAACGGATCCGGTCGCGGACCGGTTCGAGGAAGCCGGGTACCCGGTAGTGGTAGCCGGTGGCCAGCACCAGACCCTCGGTGTCGAGGGTGACGTCGCGGCCCTGCTCGGTGTGGCGCAGCCCCAGGGTGTACGTCCCGCTGGGCTCGTCGTAGGTGGCGGTGGCCAGCTCGGTGTTGGTCATCAGCCGGGTCCGTACCGGGCCGTGGATGCTGCGGGCGTAGAGCAGGTCGAAGATCTCGTTGATGAGGTCGGCGTTGATGCCCTTGAACAGGCCCTTCTGGTCGGCCTCCAGGCGGTAGCGGGTGGCCTCCGGCAGGGCGTGGAAGTAGTCCACGTAGTCCGGTGAGGTCATCTCCAGGGTGAGCTTGGTGTACTCCAGCGGGAAGAACCGGGGTGAGCGGGTGACCCAGGTGAGCTGGTAGCCGTAGGTGTCGATGTCGCCGAGCAGGTCGTGGTAGATCTCCGCGGCGCTCTGTCCGCTGCCGACGACGGTGATGCTCCGCTTGGTCCGCAGCGCGGCCCGGTGTTCCAGGTAGCGGGAGTTGTGGATCATGTCGCCGCCGAGTCCCCGGCACGCTGCGGGCAGGTGCGGCGGGGTGCCGGTGCCGAGGACCAGGTGCCGGGCCCGGTGGGTGACCTGCTGCCCGCCCGTAATGGCGTGGACGACGTACCGGTCGTCGGCCGGGTCGTACTCGACGCGGGTGACCTGGTGGCCGAAGCGTACGGTGCGCAGCTTCGACACCGCCCAGCGGCAGTAGTCGTTGTACTCGCTGCGCAGCGGGAAGAAGCTCTCCCGGATGTAGAACGGGTACAGCCGTCCGGACTCCTTGAGGTAGTTCAGGAAGGAGTACGGGGACATCGGGTCGGCCAGGGTGACCAGGTCGGCGATGAACGGGGTCTGCAGGCGGGCCGACTCCAGCAGCATGCCGGGGTGCCAGTCGAAGTCGTCGCGGGCTTCGAGGAAGAGTCCGTCGAGGTCGTCGATCGGCTCGGTCAGGCAGGCCAGGCCGAGGTTGTACGGGCCCAGCCCGATGGCGATGAAGTCGTGGGTCGACATGTGGTTCTCCAGTGCGGGGCGGGTCGTCAGGCGACCGGGCAGGGCAGGGTGCTGCCGATGGCGGTGCGCACGTACCGGCCCGCGTGGTCGGCGATGAGGTCGAGGACGCAGGCGATGTCGTCCAGGGTGGTCTCGGGGTTGAGCAGGGTGAACTTCAGGTAGTGCGCACCGTCGACCTTGGTCCCGGCGACCAGGGCGGCACCGGATGCGGCCAGGGCCTCGCGGGCGTGCAGGTTGGCCGCGTCGACGAGGTCCCGACCGGCGCCGGTGGGCAGGTAGCGGAAGACCACGGTGCTCAACTGCGAGCGGGTCACCACTTCGAAGCGGGGGTCGGCGGTGAGCATCCGCCAGGCGCCGGCCGCGCGGTCGACCACCTCGTCGAAGAGCGCGCCGATCGCGTCGGGGCCCATGATGCGCAGGGTCAGCCACAGCTTCAGCGCGTCGAAGCGGCGGGTGGTCTGGATGCTCTTGTCGACCTGGTTGGGGATGCGCTGCTCGACCATCCGGGCCGGGTTGAGGTAGTCGGCGTGCCAGGTGGCGTGCCGCAGCACCCGGCGGTCCCGGACGATCAGGGCGCTGGAGCTGACCGGCTGGAAGAACGACTTGTGGTAGTCGACGGTCACCGAGTCGGCCCGTTCGATGCCGCCGAGCAGGTGCCGGCGGGTGGGTGAGACCAGCAGCCCGCAGCCGTACGCGGCGTCGACGTGCAGCCAGACGCCGGCTGCGGTGCAGATGTCGGCGATGCGGGACAGCGGGTCGATGGTGCCGAAGTCGGTGGTGCCGGCGGTGGCGACCACCGCCATCACCACCAGTCCGTCGCGCTGGCAGCGCTCGATGGTCGCGGCGAGGTCGTCGGTGCGCATCCGCCGGTTGGTGTCGGTGGCGACGGTGATGACCGCCTCGGCGGCGAGGCCGAGCAGTTTGGCGGCCTTCTGGACGCTGAAGTGGCCGGCGGCGGAGGTGACGACCCGCAGCCGGGACAGCACCTCGGGGCGGGACAGCCGGGTGGTGGAGCTGCCGACGACGTGGGTGTAGGCCTCCTCGCGGGCGAGCAGCATCGCCTGGAGGTTGGACTGGGTGCCGCCGCTGGTGAAGATGCCGTCGGCGGTGGGGCCGAGGCCGATACGTGCGGCTGTCCAGCCGACCAGCCGGCGTTCGATGAGGGTGCCGCCGGCGCTCTGGTCCCAGGTGTCCAGGGAGGAGTTGACGGCGCTGAGCACCGCCTCGCCGAGCAGCGCCGGGATCACCACCGGGCAGTTGAGGTGCGCCAGGTAGCGGGGGTGGTGGAAGTAGACCGCGTCGCGCAGGTAGACGTCGTGCAGTTCGTCGAGGGCGGCACCGGTGTCGCCGAGGGGCCGGTCGAGATCGACGCCGGCGACCCGGGGGGCGAGGTCGTCCGGTGTGACGCCGGTGAACGGCCGGTCCGCGGTGGCGACCCGGGTGGCGACCCGGTCGATCCCGTCGGCCAGCACGTGCCGGTACCGCTCGACCGAGCCGGTGGTGAACAGGTGGGCGCGGGCGGCGGCCAACCCGGCGGGCCCGGCGGTCGGGGGTGCCGGGACGGCGGATCCGGACAGACTCATGGCGGTCCTTTCGTGGATACTCGGACTTCAGGCCGGAAAGGAAACGGAACCCCTGCGGAGCAGGGCAGAAAAGCCGATCCGCCGCCAAGGCGGACCGGCGTCCACCCGCGTGTCACCGCAAGGCTCACCGACCAGCTCACTAGCCTGTGCGCCATGGCCAGGACCGTGAAGCGGGCGTTCAAGTACCGCTTCTACCCGACCGACGCGCAGGCTGCCGAGCTCGCGCGTACGTTCGGCTGCGTCCGGAAGGTCTACAACATGGCGTTGCAGGCGCGCACGGAGGCGTGG